>JBAYJH010000006.1:0-42219 GCA_041665185.1 Sterolibacterium sp. | reverse complement strand
CCTATGCGGTCGATCTCAGCAAGGACAGCACCAACGCGGCGATCACCGACACCGATCCAGCGGATAACAAGGTGATCTCGCCCAAGGCCGCCGTCTGTTCCAGTTGCCATCTGAGCGATACCGCCAAGAGCCACATGATCAACGTCGGCGGTGCCGTCTTCGGAACAGCGACCCAGGCCGATCTGTCGGCCGGGAAGGTGAACGAGACCTGCGACAACTGCCACGGCCCGACCGCCACGGTTCCGCTGGATGTTGCGCACAGTCTCAAGTAAGCGCTGACGTCGCGGGATGAATAAGGGGAGGGCCGGCATTGGCCCTCCCTTTTTTATCCGCGATGGCGTTATCACCACATACCGCCATGCTTGAACCGGCACGACAACTCATCCGCTTTGCCGGCGCCGGATCGGTATCCGCGCTAGGGCACTTCGGTACGCTGATCCTGCTGGTCCAGGCATTCGGAATCGCGGCGGTGCCCGCCTCGGCGGCCGGAGCGCTGGTCGGGGCATGGATCAACTATATCCTGAACTATCGCTATACCTTTCACAGTTCCAAGCAACATCGTGAGGCGCTGCTCAAGTTCGCCGTTGTCGCGGTGATCGGACTGCTGCTGAACACCTTGTTGATGTGGCTGGGGGTCGAGATATTTGAACAGCACTATTTGCTCAGCCAATTATTGACCACCGGGCTGGTATTCATCTGGAGTTTCCTTGCCAATCGCTGGTGGACTTTTCACGTCATTCCCAGCCGGCCAAGCCAATGAGCCTACACCGACCACCCCGAATTTCGATCATGATCCACAAGCTGCTGATCGCCTGCACCGCCTGGCTGTTTGCCTGCGGCGCCAGCGCCGGCACCATCGCTTTCGAGCTTTCATTGACCGGGGCCACGCTCACGGTCACCTCAAAAGGCGATAGCACGGCCTTCTATCCGGCAGTATTCCGGCTGCTTGCCGACGGCCGCTGGGAGCGCCTGGCGCCCGCCCCAGCCACCCTGCCGCCAGCCGAACTGCTGCCCGGTGCCGGTATTGCCCTGCTGTGGCCGGAGGCGCGAGCGCAGCAAAGCCAGGCCGCGATCGAACGCTTGCGGCCGCTGATGGTGAGATTCTTCGATCAGGCGGGCGTGGGCTTCGGACAGCTTTCATTCATGCAGACGCCGGCCGCCGCCGTTGATACCGTGTCGGCGGCCTATGCAGACGGCCAGCTATCGGTATCGCCGCCATCGGGCGGCAGTACTATCCGTGCGACCTGGATCCTCTGGCCGCAGGAGGAAGGCATCGATCCGCTACGCCGGCCGGCCAGCTTCGAACATCATCAGCCGCCGGCGCGGCGCATCGAATGGCACTCGGCCATGGGGCCGCTGCGCCTGGCCACCGGTGCCGCCCGGCCGGCGGTAGTGCTGGTGCACGAAACCGCCGCAGGCTTGTCTCTCCAGAATGTGGCGCGCGGCGTCGTCCAGGGCCGCCAACAGCGCAGCGTCTGGCTCGACGCGCAGGCGCCGCTGTATGCCTTGGCGGCCGTGGCGGCGGCTTTGGCGATCCTGGCGCCGGTGCTCCTCACGCGGCGTGCCAGGGTGAGATCGTGACCGTGAAACGCATCTGGCGGCGGCCCGCATGGTTCGGCGATATCAGCTTTACTTTGGCCAGCGCGGCCCTGGTGGCGGCCACCCTCGGCATCGGTTTTCTGAATTCACCCAACAGCCCTACCGGCGGCGACAGCGCTTCCCATCTGCTGTATGCCTGGCTGTATGCCGGCGACCTGCTGTTCTCCGGCCAGGTCACTCCCTGGGTGCCGGAGGTATTTGGCGGACTGCCGTTTCTTTCGTACTACTTTCCCTTGCCCTTCATCGTGATCGCCGGCCTGTCGGCGCCGCTGGGGCTGGCAGCGGCTTTCAAGTGGGGCGCCTTCCTGGCGTCGATGCTGCTGCCCGGTGCGGTATTCACCGCCGGCCGCCGCTGGCTGGGGATGTCCTGGCCCTCCGCCCTCTGCGGTGCCTTCGGTGCCTTGGCGTTTCTGCTGCACGAGCAGAACTCGATCTGGGGTGGCAACCTGTTATCCACGCTGGCGGGAGAATTCGCCTACAGCTATGGATTGCTGTTCGCGGTGCTGGCGCTGATGGCCTGGTGTCGCGCCCTGCACCTCGGCCGGGGCTGGGTGTGGGCGGGTCTGCTGGAAGCGGCGTGCGGCTTTTCGCATGGCTTCCCTTTGCTGGTGGCAGGCTTCTCCACCCTCTTCCTCCTGCTCGACAAGGGCAGTTGGCCGCGTGGCGTGTGGCACAGCGTCGGTCTGCTGGCGCGCGGCCACCTGCTGGCTTTCTGCCTGCTCGGCGGCTGGCTATGGCCGATGCTGGAGATGCACTCGCTGACCATTCCCAATGACGCGGCCTTTGCCCTCGCCGGCTGGCGGGATCTGCTGCCGCGCGCACTGTGGCCGTCCCTGGCGGGAGGCGCGGCGGGTGTGGTGGCATTGGCGATTCCGGCGGTCAGGCGAAGCTGGGGCGCGCGCCAGTTGCAGGCGCTGCGGTACTTCGCCGCCGCCGCCGCCTTGGCGGCCGTCGCCTTTGTTGCCGGGGATCAGCTCGGTCTCGCCGACATCCGCTTTTTCCCGCTGGTCTGGCTATTCGCGGCGATCGCCGGCGGCTGGCTGTTCGGGCAGGTGCTGGTGGTCCTGGGTATATTCCTGGGCCGCTCGCGCGAGGGGGCGGTGCGGCTCTCCCAAACCCTGTTGACTGCGGCGACAGGGCTGGCCTTGCTCGGCTGGCTCGGACCGCAGATACAGGCGGCGCCCGACTGGTCGCTGTGGAATCATTCGGGACTCGAAGCCAAACCCCAATGGAACAACCTGAGCCGGCTTTTCCCCGCCATGCGCGGCGATCTGTGGAGCCCGCGGCTGGTGTTCGAGCACGACCCGGCGAACAACGATATCGGCTCGACACGCACGCTCGAGGCGCTGCCGATGTTCCTCGATCATCGGCCGGTGCTGGAAGGGCTCTACATGGAGTCGGCCTTGCTGGGCCCGGCGGTCTATCAACTTCAGTCGGAGGTCTCGGCGCGTCCCTCGTCGCCCCTGGTGCGCTTCCCGAGCGGCAGCCTGGACGTGCCCTTCGCCGCCCGGCACATGAATTTTCTCCACGCCGACACCCTGCTGTTGCGCAGCCCAGAAGCCAAGAGGGCCGTCGAGGCCAGTGGCCTGTTCGAGCGCAGCGCTGCGTCCGATCCCTTCGTGCTCTACCGCCTCAAGCATTTCGACAGTCACCTGGCGGAAGTCGTGACCCAGCCGCTGAGCATGCGTCCGACCCGGGACTGGATGCAGGATGCCTTCGCCTGGTTCCGTACCCGCAGCCGCTTCGAGGCCGCATTGCCGGTCTATGCGGACGCGCCGGTGGCTGCAAGCGCGGGCATCGAGACGGAGATCCGTGCAGTGAGCCTCAGCCGCAACGAGTTGGTGTTCGAGACTGCCGCGATCGGTCAGCCTCATCTGATCAAGTTTGCCTACCACCCGCGCTGGCATCTCGCATCCACAGGCAGCCTGAACATAGCCGGCCCCGGCTTCATGCTGGTAGTGCCGCAGGAGCGGCAAATCCGCCTGGTTTATGGGCATACCCGGATCGGTTGGCTGGGGATGGCGGCGACACTGCTGGCGTTCCTCGGCTTGATCTGGTTCGCATGGTGCGGCAGGCATGCGGCCACCCGATCTTCCGATAATCCACCGGACCCGAATCTGCCAGGCGGACTGGCCGGCTGGCTGCCGCTGGTGGCCGGCTGGGTATTGCTCGGCGTGGTCGGCGTGTATTTCGCCCTGCGTTCGCCCGAGCAGGTCTATAGTCAGGCGTGGACGGCGATGCGGGCCAATCAATACCAGAGTGCCAGCGAAAAGTTTACCAACGCCTATGCGCTGCGGCGTCCACCGGCGAAGAAGGAAGAGGCCCTGTTCTGGTCGGCAAAATCCAGCGAGCTGGCGGGTCGCCGCAGCGAAGCCAAAACGCGTTATCGTGAGTTGTGCCAACATTACTATGGTTACTGGTTGCCCGAGAGCCTGTACACGCTGGCGCTGCTCGAACGCCTGGATGGCCAGGCTGCCAGCGCAGAACCACTGGAGCGCCGACTGCGTGAGGAATACCCCAACAACGCCTGGACCCTGAGACTTGACCAGAAACACTGACATGATCCCTGACCAGCCGATAATCTTGGTGCCGCCACCGGAACTGAGCGTCATCGTTCCCGCCTGCAACGAGGCGGAGGGTATCGGCGCATTCCTTGAACAATTGGTCGGCAGTCTGCAACGCTGTTGCAGCGGCTTCGAAATCTGGCTGGTCGACGATGGCAGCCATGACGCCACCTGGGAGAAATTGCGCCTCGCACAACAGCAGATTCCCCAATTGCACGGACTCAGATTTACCCGGAATTTCGGCAAGGAGGCGGCCATACTTGCCGGGCTGCGCCATGCACGGGGCCGGGCCGTCGTTGTGATGGACGCGGACGGCCAGCATCCGCCGGACTTGCTGCCGAAAATGCTGGAACTGTGGCGCAAAGGGCCGGCCCAGATCGTCGCCGCGCAGAAGATCAGCCGGCCCGGCGACGGCTGGAGCTCGCGCTTCAATGCCTGGCTCTTCAATCGCCTGATGCGCGTCCTGACTGGGCTCGATCTTGCGGGCGCCTCGGACTTTCGCCTGCTGGACCGGCGGGTGGTCGATGCCCTGCTGGCTTTCCCGGAAAAAGTACGTTTCTTTCGCGGCATGACGGAGTGGACCGGCTTCGTTACCGCGCAGCTGGGATTCGAAGTTGCGCCGCGTATTGCGGGCACCACCCAATGGAGCACCGCGCAGCTGACCCGATTGGCCGTCACCGCCATCACCGCATACAGCGCCAAGCCTCTCGGCATGATCTTCCGGCTCGGCATGCTGGGCATGGTGGCTGCTGCCATGCTGCTGGCGCAGGCGCTGTATTCCTGGTTTACCGGGATTGCCGTTTCCGGCTGGACTTCGCTCACCGTGGTGGTGCTGTTCTTCGGCTCGGCGACCCTGCTCAGCCTTGGGGTGCTGGGGGCTTATCTTGCCCAGATCTTCGACGAGATCAAGCGCCGGCCGGAGTTCCTGATACGGGAGCGCTTGAACGGCCCGCGCGATGACGATGTGGACCAGGGCGCTTGACGGCTGGTCCGGTGCGGGTACAGCAGAAGGCCTATCGTGGAATCCGGCGCCCGCCAGCGCACAAACCATGACCGCTCCAAACGTTTGGCGTGGGCATTGCTGGCATCCCTGCTGGCACACCTCGTACTGATCGGCGACATTGCCAGACTGCATTTATGGCAACCCGGGATAGCCACCGCCCGGAACCCGCCGTTGGAGGTTCAGCTTGTGTCGCGGGTGGATGAACCGGCTTCACCGGCCGTAATCGAGCCCGCCATTGCGCGCCGGCAACCGCCTCGCCAATTTGCGGTGGAAGCGGAATCTCCATCTGCCTCGCCGAATCCAGAGAGTGTCGTATTGGCGGACCCCGCCACAGTACAGCAGGACGAACAGCCGGCAGCCCCAGGCGAGAACCCGGCCACGCAAATTCCCGGCGAACAACAAGAAGAAGACGGGGCGACTTCACGCTTGCCGCCGAGCGGGAAACTGGTGTACCAATTCTATTGGGGCAAATCCCGCTGGCTGGCTGGCCTGGCCACGCATCAATGGAAAATAGACAACGGCTACTACACCTTGTCGAGCAACGTCAGTACCACCGGGCTGTTTGCCCTGCTGCGTCCTACGCGGCTGGTGGAAGTATCCCAGGGCAGCCTGAGCGGCGCGAGACTTCGTCCGCAGATGTTCACCACGCAACTCAACGAATTTCCGCCGGCAATATCCTATTTCAATTGGAACAAGGGGTACTTCCGTTGGCACCGCGGCGACGCGTCATTCACGCAGCCATTGCCCGCCAATGCCTATGACAAGATTTCGTTCCTCTATCAGCTCTACATCGCGTCGGATAGAGAAAGTCTCTATTCGGCTGATATCACCACGGGACGACGGCTCGAGCATTACGAGATCCGCAATCTGGGGGTGGATGAGATCGAAATCGACGGGAAAATCCATCCGGCGACACATCTGAAAAGGGCCGTATCTTCCGCCGACCTGGCGCAGGTTGAAATCTGGCTGTCCACAACCGACAACCTGCCCATCAAGATGATCTACTCGAATAACGCCGGAGATCATTTTGAGCAGTTGATTACCGCGGAATCCATCGCCCTCGGCTGGGACCCGCAGAATTGACGTGAATCACAGCGACGAAGCGCCCAGCCTGGGGGGGGGGCGCAAATACCGTCTTTGAGCAATTTCACGGCACAGGGGTGACCACGCTGCGAGTTAACGCGGGTCCGCATTGGCCGCGCGGCGGAAACGATAGCCTTTGTAGCTGAAGACCATACCATCCGGGGTGATCTGTTCCAGCTTGAGGCCGGGCAGTGGGTAGTCCTCTTCATGCACCATCCGGTCATTGATGAAGACGAAACGGGCTTTGGGCTTGCTCGAATAGGAATGGGCCAGAATCGACAGCTTCGGAATTTCCTGCTGGATCGCCGGCGGCAATTCGCTCAGTGGGATCACCGCGGCGTCACGCGGCGCCTCGCCCGTCAGGGTGGCGGACGGCTCGATTGGCTTGGCGGCAAGTTCCCTTGGCGTGGTGGCGAGCGCCGCCGAATCGCGCGCCACCGGCGCGGCTGGCTGCGGCGCCACGGCGACAGGATGTGCCGGAGCGGCCGGAATCGGCACCGCCGCCTGACCCTGCGGCGGCTGGGGTTCCGCTTGGCGGACCGCTGCGGGGATCGTCGCCAGCGGCGCCGGGACGAATTGCTGAGTGTTGGCTTCGACGGGCTTGCCGCTGGCGGGCATGACCGCGACCGCCGGCGGCTCCGGCGGGGCCTGGTGCATCCAGCCGATCAGGATGCCGGCGCCGACCAGCGCCGCCGCGATTGTCCCGTACCACCAAAACGCCGCCGGCCGCTGCTCCGGCGCCGCCGCCTGGGCAGTTGTCAAGGTCGGCGTGGCGTTGCGGCTACGCTGCTGATCGGACTTCCTGAGCGCATCGAGAATGAAGGACATGCTAATTGGATCCCGGCGCGCGCAACAGCTTCGGACCGCTTTGATCCGCGGCGTTGCTGAGGCGCATCAGGGTTTGCGGACCGGCGGCGCCATCCGGCACCAAACCATGTTCCAGTTGAAACTGCTTTACCTGGCGCACCAAGGCTTCGTCGAAGACCGGTTCCTGGCCTTCCGCGAGCGGCTCGCGGCCTTGCGCCAGGGCCAGTTGCCGGCTCAGCCAGAGTACCGCCGGGCCGTTTTTCCCCGGCCGGATCTGCTCGTGACTATCGGGCGGCAGGCGCAACAGTGCGGTGTAGCGGCCGGACCAGTGCGCCGCCAGGTCGTTGTGTGCCGCGACCCTGGTCTCGCTGGCGACGATATAGGTCGCAGTCTTGTCATCCAGCGAAGTCATGGTGGCATAGAACTCCCCACCTCGCTCATCGCTCATCTGCATGATCACCGGCCGGTTCAATTGCCGCAGCGTATCCAGTCCGCCCCGTCCGCTGCGGCAACTCAAGCCGAGTCCCTTCGCCTGGTGACAGGCGTCGTTGCCGTCGTAACTCGCCCCCCAGGCGCGAAACAGGCTGGCGTAAGCCATTTCCTTGCTGCGCTCCCGGGGCTCATGGGCGGGCCAAGCGAGTGTGCCCAACGGGACAGCCGCCGCTTCGGCAGCTTTCTTGGCGGCGGCCGGCGGCGTTGGGCTCGGCAGGTTCTCGCCCGACTGGGCCAGGGTCGCGTGGCCATCGCCGTTATTCGTGGTTTTCAGCATGATCCAGGCGAGCGCGGCGCCGGCGAGCAGCAGCAAGCCCAGCAGCAGCGGCTGCAACAGCGGGCGTTTCCCCGCCGGTGCCCGATGGAGAACTTCCTTGGCCGCCTGGGTCAGGGTGGCACGATCGACCCGGTCCTTGCCTTGCGTGTAGGTGCCAAGCAAGGCCCGATCGCAAAGAACGTTGATGATGCGCGGGACGCCTCCGCTCAAGCGATACAAGTGCGACATCAACGCCGTGGGAAACAGTTGGCGCTGGACACCCGAGACTTCCAGGCGGTGTTGCACATAGGCCGCGACTTCGGTCCTGGAAAGCGGCCCCAGGTGATAGCGCGCGACGATGCGCTGGGCGAGCTGCCTGAGTTCCGGCCGATCCAGCATTTCGGCCAGCTCGGGCTGGCCCAGCAAGATGATCTGCAGCAGCTTGCGCTGGTTGGTCTCGAGATTGGTCAGCAGCCGCATCATTTCCAGCACTTCGGCGGACAGGTTTTGTGCTTCGTCGATGATCAGTACCGTATGCCGGCCCTTGGCATGGGCATCGAGCAGATAGGCGTTGATGCAGTCGACAAACACCTTGATGCTGGTGTTGCCGGACGGATAGGCGATGCCGAACTCGACGCAGATGGTGGATAACAACTCGGCAACCGACAGCTTGGGATTGAAGACGTACGCCACGTCGCAGGATTCCGGTATCTGTTCGAGCAGGCAGCGGCATACCGTGGTCTTGCCGGCGCCGACCTCGCCGGTCAACAGGACGAATCCGCCGTCGCCATTGACCCCATACAGCAAGTGCGCGAGCGCTTCCTGGTGGCGCTGGCTCAAATAGAGATAACGCGGATTCGGCGCAATCGAAAACGGCGCTTCGGCGAGGTTGAAATAGCTCAGGTACATGCGGACGGTCGGGGAACCTGGATGCAGCGATTATAAGCATGCACTCACGCCATAGCCATGGCCAAACATGCCAACGGAAAGCCGTAACGGTGCGGCGATGATACAATTGGCCGGGTAACGAACGAGATCGACAATCGACAATCCGACGAAGTCAAACGATGAGCCTAAGTACCCTGACCGCCCGAGTCAATACTGACAGGCTGATGCCTTGGCTCGGCGGGACGGCCGCGCTGATCATGCTGGCGCTGCTGGCGTGGCTGGGAGCGACCATCTTCTGGACGCTGACGGCACCGGAGAGTGTGCGCCCCAGCGCGCCGATCGACACCGACCTCCAGCGCACCGTGCCGGCGCTGACCGAGCGCCACCTGTTCGGTGTTTATCTCGTGGCCGCTCCGGCCAGCGCCCCTTCCAACATCCGCCTGAATGGCGTGATTGCGGCGCAACGGCCCGGACATGGCGCCTATGCCCTGCTGGCGATCGAAGGCAAGCCGGCGCAACTAGTGCGCGAAGGCGACGAAATCGCTCCCGGCATGACGCTGCAACGCGTCCTGTCCCGGCAGGTCGAAATCCTGCGCGGCGGACAAACCCAGACGCTTGCCCTGCCGGAAAGCGCCAGGCCGGTGATCGGCGCGCCACCCGCTAGCGAAGCCAGCAAAGCCATAGTTAGTACCACTCCCCAGCCCTCCCGCACAAGATCCCGACGGACCTCCGACGATGACACCTGACCTCAATCCGTGGCCGCAACTGCCGAATAGTCGCATGCCGCGACTGCTGTGCCTGACGCTCCTCGTGGCGGCGCTGACCCTGATGGGGCCGGCCCGTGCCGAGGAAGATAAAGTGACGCTCAACTTCGTCAATGCCGACATCGAAACCGTCACCAAGGCGGTCTCGCAAATCACCGGCAAGAACTTCCTGCTCGATCCCCGGGTGAAGGGCACCGTCAATGTCGTTTCGAGCAAACCGGTGCCTCAATCCCTGGCCTACCACTTTCTCCTCTCGGCGTTGCGCATGCAGGGTTTTGCCGCCGTGGAAAACAATGGCGTGGTGCGGATCATGCCGGAAGCCGACGCCAAGACGCATGGCAGCCAGGCCATCAAAGGCGGTGGCGGCCCCAGCGGCGACCAGATGCTGACCAAGGTGTTCCCGCTGAAGTATGAATCGGCCCCGCTGATGGTGCCGATACTGCGTCCGCTGATTGCGCCGAACAACAGCATCAATGCCAACGTCAACAACAACAGCCTGATCATCAGCGACTATGCCGACAATCTGGCGCGCCTGGAGAAAATCATCGCGGCGCTGGACACTTCCTCCGGTGCCGAACCGCTGGTCATCCCGATCCGCTACGCTTCCGTCATCGACCTGGCGAGCACGCTGAACCGCCTCTACGGCGACGGCTCAGGCTCGCCCGACGCCAGCCAGCGCGCCACCGTGCTCGCCGACGCGCGCAGCAACAGCCTGGTGGTACGCTCCGATAACCCCGGCAAACTGGCGCGCATCCGCGCTTTGATCGACACCCTGGATCAACCCACCGCGGTCGCCGGCAATATCCACGTGGTGTATCTGAAGAACGCCGAGGCCGTCAAAGTCGCCCAGACCCTGCGTGCCATCGTCACCGGCGACACCGGCGCACCGGCCGCCGGCCTGACTCCGCTGTCGGCCAACGCCGGCAGCCAGCAGCCCAGCATGTCCGTCGCGCCTGCCAGCGCGCCCGCTCCCGCAGTCGCACAGAACACCGCCAGCGGCGGGGGCATCGGCAGTGGCGGGGGCTATATCCAGGCGGACGCAACCAACAATGCCTTGATCATCACCGCTCCCGAAGCCGTCTACCAGAACCTGCGGCGGGTGATCGAGATGCTCGACAAGCGCCGCGCCCAGGTCTTCGTCGAAGCACTGATCGTCGAACTCAGTTCCGACCGGGCTTCCGAATTCGGGGTCCAGTGGCAGGACTTCAGCGGCGCATCGCGCAGCGGTGCGCAGGTAATCGGCGGCACCAACTTCGGCAGCGGCGGCAGCAACATCCTGGGCCTGATCCAGAATGTGGCCACGGCAAGAACCACCGGGTCGCTGGGCATCTCGCCCGGCCTCAACCTCGGCATTATTGCCGGCAATACCGCCGGCGGCCTGCCCAATCTCGGCATCCTGGCGAGGTTCCTGGAAACCGAGGCCAATGCCAACATTCTGTCGACACCTAACTTGCTGACGCTGGACAACGAGGAAGCGCGCATCGTGATCGGCCGCAACGTTCCCTTTCTCACCGGCCAGTATGCGCAAACTGGCAACACCGCCACCGCCACTCCGTTCCAGACCTACGACCGCAAGGACGTCGGTTTGACCCTGAAGATCCGCCCGCAGATCTCCGAAGGCGGGATCGTGCGCATGCAGATTTTCCAGGAGGCCTCGAGCATCCAGGAAGGCACCTTGTCCAATGCTTCCGGGCCGATCACCAACAAACGCTCGATCGAGACCGCGGTGGTGGTCGACGATGGCGGCATCGTGGTGATCGGTGGGTTGATCGAGGACAGCTACGGCATGGGCGAGGACAAGGTGCCGCTGCTGGGCGACGTCCCGGTGCTCGGCGCCTTGTTCCGTTACGACACCCGCAAGCGCACCAAGACCAACCTGATGGTGTTCCTGCGCCCGCAAATCATTCGCGACGCGGCCGGCTACCAGAGCGTCACCAGCGATCGTTACGACTACGTCATCGGCGAGCAGCGCAAGAGCGCCGAAGGTGCCACCCTGATGTGGGGCGAGAAGGGTGTGCCAACGCTGCCGCCCGCCGGCTCACCGCTCACGGTTCCGCGCAGCCCCGCCAAGCCATGACTTTGGCCCAGGATTTTCGGTTGCCGTACGCTTTTGCCAAGGCCCACGGCATCATTCTTGGCGTCGCCGAGGCGGAGCGGGCCGAAGTCATCGTGCGCGACGACACACCGGTCTCGGCTGTTGCCGAGACCCGGCGTATTCTCGGTGTGCCGCTGCACCTGATCAGCTACGATGCAGCGCGCTTCGAGAGCAAGCTGGCCGACGCCTATAGCCGCGCCGATCAGACGGCCGCCGAAGTGGCCGACGACATCGGCCAGGAAATGGATCTGAGCCGCCTGGTCTCGGAACTGCCGCCGATCGAGGACCTGCTCGAAAGCGAAGACGACGCACCGATCATCCGCATGATCAACGCGCTGTTCACCCAGGCGGTGCGCGAAGGCGCCTCCGACATCCATGTCGAAGCCTTCGAGCAACATTCCACCGTGCGCTTTCGCATCGACGGCGTGCTGCGCGACGTGATCCGGCCGCACCGCGCCCTGCATGCCGCGATGGCTTCGCGCATCAAGATCATGGCGCAGCTCGACATCGCCGAAAAGCGCCTGCCGCAGGACGGCCGCATCACCGTACGGATTGCCGGCAAACCGATCGACGTGCGCGTGTCGACCATCTCCACCAGCCACGGCGAGCGCATCGTGCTGCGCCTGCTCGACAAGGATCCGGCGCGCCTCGATCTCGACGTCCTGGGCATGGCTGCCGACACCCTGACCGAGACAGACCGGCTGATCCATCACCCGCACGGCATCTTCCTGGTCACCGGCCCGACCGGCTCCGGCAAGACCACGACCCTGTATGCGTCGCTGGCGAGGCTCGACGCCACCGAGCTGAACATCATGACGGTCGAGGATCCGGTCGAATACGATCTGCCGGCGATCGGCCAGACCCAGGTTAATCCGCGCATCGGCCTGGACTTTGCCAAGGCGCTACGCTCGATCCTGCGCCAGGATCCGGACGTGATCATGATCGGCGAGATCCGCGACCTGGAAACGGCGCAGATCGCGGTCCAGGCCAGTCTGACCGGGCACCTGGTATTGGCCACCCTGCACACCAACGACACCACCAGTGCCGTCACGCGGCTGGTGGACATGGGCATCGAACCTTTCCTGCTCGCCTCGAGCCTGACCGGGGTCCTGGCGCAACGCCTGGTGCGCCGCCTGTGTCCGGCCTGCAAGCGGGCCGAGCCGGCCGATGCCAGCGAGATGGACCAATTCGGCAGATACCCGGCGCCGACACAACTCTATCGCGCGGTCGGTTGCCCGGCCTGCAACCAGACCGGCTACCAGGGCCGCATGGGCGTCTATGAACTGCTCGAAATCGACGACGGGCTGCGCCGCATGGTGCACGAGCGCGCAGCCGATCAGGCCCTGCGCGACTATGCGCTGGCCAGTGGGAAGTTCCGGCCATTGCGCGATGACGGCCTGCGCTGGGTCGCCAGCGGCGATACCACGCTGGAAGAGCTGCTGCGTGTCACCCGCGAATAGTTCCATTTCGGAGAGCGAGCGCGCAGGAGGTCTGGGGAATTTGCCCGCCCTCCCGGTGCAACGGCGCACATATCGGTCGGTCAAATTCCCCAGACCTCCTGTTTCGGCCCGTGCTGTAGCCTTTTCCAAAGACTTGACTCCAGCAGATTCCGGCGCCGGCGCGTGGTCTCGATTCGGCGATATGTGCGTATCCCAGCACCGGGAGCCGAAGCGAGGCCACGTGTCGGCGCGAGCACAGACTCCCCAGGCGGTTCCTGATTTGGAATTGGAATAGTCACTGATGGCCGCCTTCAACTACCGTGCGCTCGACGCCAGTGGGCGCGAAGTCAGTGGTGTCCTGGAAGCGGATACCAGTCGCATGGCGCGCGGCCTGTTGCGCGAACAGCAGCTCTTCCCGCTTGAAGTGACGGTGGTCGGCCGGCTCAGCGCCGGGCGCCTGCACCTGGGTACGCGCGGCATGCCGGCCAGCCTGCTGAGCCTGTTGACCCGCCAATGGTCGATGCTGCTGGATGCCGGGCTGACCATTGAACAGGCGCTGACCGCCTTGATCGAGCAGAGCGAACACAGCGGTGCGCGCCAGGTCCTCGCCGGGGTGCGTGCCGAAGTGCTGGCCGGCCACTCGCTGCATGCCGCACTGGGACAGTACGACAACACCTTTCCGCCGATCTACCGGGCGGTGGTCGACGCCGGGGAAAAGTCCGGCGAGCTGCCGGTGCTGCTGGCCCGCCTGGCCGATTACCTGGAAGCCTGGCAGACCACGCGGCAGAAGATCTTGCAGGCCTTGCTCTACCCTTTGCTGGTGTCGATCGTGGCCCTGGTGGTGGTGATTGGACTGGTCACTTATGTGGTGCCGCAGATCGTCGGCGTATTCAAGCAAAGCAAGCAGGCCCTGCCCCTGCTGACCCGCGGCCTGATCTTCAGCAGCGACCTGTTGCGCGGCAGCTGGCTGTGGCTGCTGCTGGTCGCCATCGGCGCTCCCCTGCTGGTGCGCCGCACCCTGCACCGCGACGCGGCGCTGCAATTGCGCTGGCATCGCAGCCTGTTGCGGGTGCCGCTGCTCGGCCGGCATCTGCGCACCCTCGACAGCGCGCGCCTGGCCAGTACGCTGGCGATCATGGTGGGCAGCGGGGTGCCGCTGCTGACGGCGCTGGAGACCGGCAAGGCGGTGATCGCCAACCAGGTCTTGCGCCAAGCCGTGGACAAGGCCATCAGCCAGGTGCGTGAAGGCAGCCCGTTGCATCGGGCGCTCGCCACCGATCGCTTGTTCCCGCCGCTGTTGATCCACCTGATCGCCAGCGGTGAAGCCAGCGGCACGCTCGGCAAGATGCTGGAACGCGCCGCCAGCCAGCAACAGGCCGAACTCGACCGGCGTACCGCGGTTGCCCTCGGCCTGTTCGAACCCCTGCTGATCCTCGTCATGGGCGGGGTGGTTTTGACCATCGTCCTGGCGATCCTCATGCCGATCATCGAAATCAATTTGTTGTTGCGTTAGGAGCTCTTCATGATGCGTCGTCAATCAATGTTGTCGCGTAGCGTCGGTTTTACCCTGATCGAAATCATGGTGGTGATCGTCATCCTCGGCATCCTTGCCGCCCTGATCGTGCCCAAGGTGATGAGCCGTCCGGACGAAGCCCGGGTGGTGGCCGCCCGGCAGGATATTGCCGCGCTTTCGCAAGCGCTCAAGCTGTATCGCCTTGACAACAAGCGCTACCCGACCACCGAGCAGGGCCTGCCGGCGCTGGTCAGCCGGCCGACCCAGATGCCGGTGCCGGACAACTGGAAAGGCGGCGGCTACGTCGAAAGGCTGCCGCTCGACCCGTGGAGCAAATCCTATCAATATCTCAATCCGGGCCTGCACGGCGAAATCGACATCTTCAGTTACGGCGCGGACGGCGCTCCCGGCGGCGATGGAATGGATGCGGATATCGGCAACTGGTCGCTGTGAGCGGTCCATTGCCTCCCGCCTGGTGACGTTGCGCCGTATGCAGGCAACGCGCGGATTCACGCTGATCGAGTTACTGGTCGTCCTGGTCATACTCGGCATCATGACGACCGCCGTGGCGCTGTCCATCACCACCGACCCGGCCCGCGCGGTGACTTCCGACGTCAAACGCCTGAGCCTGCTGCTGGAAGCGGCGATGATCGAAGCGCAAGCCGGGAAGCGGCAACTCGCCTGGTCTTCCGATGCCACCGGCTACGAATTCTGGGAAGCCGAGTCCTCCAACGAGCGTGAGCGGCAATGGCAGCCACTCGCCGTGGACGAACGTTTTCAGCCGCATCGTTTTGCCGCCGGGCTGCGACTGATACGGCTCGACAACGAAGGCCAGGAGTTGCCGCAGGGCTCCTTGCTGGTGTTTCGACGCGGCGACCCGCCGCTGTTCCGCATCGTCCTGGAAGGTCCCGTCAAATCAAGCGGCCAGGCGGACAAGATCGTGCTGCGCGGCTTGCCGACCGGGCGCGTTGAAATTCTTAGCGGGACGGAGTGATGAAACTACCCTGGTGCGGCGACCGCGGATTCACCCTGCTGGAAGTCATGGTTGCCCTGGCGATTCTGGCGTTGGCGCTGATGGCGGCGTTGCGTGCCAGTGCCACGGCAACCCAGAATACCGGCGAAATTCGCCTGCGCCAACTGGCCGACTGGGTGGCGCTCGACCGGCTCGAAGAGCACCGCGCGCGGCGCGACTGGCTGCCAATAGGCAACACCAGCGGCGAGACGATGCAAGGCAATCAGCGCTTCCGCTGGGAGGAAAAGGTCGGCGGGACGCCCAATGCGCAGTTTCGCCGCATCGACATCCGGGTGCTGGCGGATGACGGCAGCGATCCCGACCATGCATTGGCCCGGGTCACCGGATTCCTGATCAAACCATTTGGCTGAGGATCGGGCGACAAGTATGCGCGAATTTCATTTTCGTCGCCAACGCGGACTGACGCTGATCGAGCTGATGGTCGCGGTGGCCCTGCTCGCTTTGATCACCAGCATGGCCTATCGCGGGCTGGACAGCGTCAGCCGCAGCGGCGAGCGCA
The DNA here is from genome assembly GCA_041665185.1 of Sterolibacterium sp. GTDB lineage: Bacteria > Pseudomonadota > Gammaproteobacteria > Burkholderiales > Rhodocyclaceae > JACRAR01. The sequence goes on along the minus strand of JBAYJH010000006.1, from coordinate 26,184 downwards.
GCCTGGCCGAAAGCGATCACTGGCAAGGGGTCGCATTGTTCTTCGAGCGTATCGGAGCCGACATTGCGCAGCCGTCGCGCCGCCCGGTTCGCCCCGGCGCCGAAAATGCCGCACCGTTGGCCGAATGGTGGGGGCGCAGCGTCGCCGGTGCCGGCGCTGCAACCGGCGTCGATCCCGCCGCGGCTCAGCTCGAATTTACCCGGAAGTCTCCGCGTGGACGGGACGAAATCCGCCTCGGCTATCGACTTCGCGACGACAAGATTGAACTGCTGCTGTGGCCGGTGCTGGATCGGGCGCCCGGCACCCAGCCTGAAGTCTATGTCGTGCTCGAAGGGGTCGGCAGCTTGCATTTTCGCTATCTCGACAGCGCGGGAGCATGGCAGGAAATCTGGCCGGCCGCCGGCGTCAGGGAGGCGCTGCCGCGCGCAGTTGCCGTCGACATCACCCTGAAAGACGGCGTCACCTTGCATCGGCTGTTTGCCTTGCCGACGTGATGCTGCGATCACGGCTTGCGGCACAAGCGGGCGCGGCGCTGATCATGGCGCTGCTGGTGGTGGCTTTGGCGACCGCCCTGGCCAGCACCATGATCTGGCGCCAGGACATGTGGTTGCGCCAGGTCGAGACCCGCCGCGACCTGGCCCAGGCGCGTTTGCTGGCGACAGCCGGGATCGACTGGGCGCGCGCCGTCCTGGCCGAAGATGCACGCACCAGCAGTACCGACCACCTTGGCGAACCGTGGGCCACCAAAGTTCCGGCGATGCCGGCCGAAGGCGGCGAAATCGGCGGCGCGCTGGCCGACGAACAAGCCCGATGGAACCTCAATAACCTGGTTCGCAATGGACAGGCGCAGGCAGATTCCCTGGCGATCCTGGGCCGGCTTCTGAACCAGCTGCAACTGCCGCAGAGCCTGGCGCTGACGCTGGCCGACTGGCTCGACGGCGACAGTGAGGCGACTTCCGACGGCGCTGAGGACGCCTATTACTTGGGCCAGACGCCGCCCTACCGCAGCGCCAATCGGGAGTTGGACGACCTGGAAAATTTATTGCGCGTGCGCGGCTACAACGACGTCGTCATCGAAAAGCTGCGTCCCTATGTCAGTGTCCTTCCGGGCTATAATCCCGTCAATCTCAACACTACCAGCGCCATCGTGCTCGCTGCCGTTCTTCCCGACCTGTCAATCTCGGATGCCCAGCAGATCATCGCCGAGCGCGATCGCATCCCCTTTCGCGACATCGCCGACTTTCGCAATCGACTGCCGCGCGTTGACCAGGGCAATTCCGGGGGCGCTGGACTGCTGGACACCCGCAGCCGTTATTTCAGCGTAATGATCCGCAGCCGCTACGGCAACGCCGATGCGGTATCGACGGCATTGCTGGACCGGCAAACCACTTGGCCGACGATCATCTGGCAGAAGTTCGAATGACCCCGACCCTGACGCTCCGGTTGTTGATCTCCGCCGACTGGCCGGCACAGGATCCGGCATGCGAATGGGCCTTGCTCAATGCACAGGGCAACCGTCTTCAGCTTGGGCGCAGCGAGCCGCGGCACTGGCCCGCCGCCGACGAGTGCGAGGTGATCCTGAGCGCCGACCAATGCCTGCTGCTCCAGGTGCAATTGCCGAAAGGCGCGCGTTCACGGCCAGCCGAAGTGATCGCCTATGCGCTGGAAGATCAGCTGATAGGCGAGGCCGACGCAGAGCATTTCGTGGTTGGCGCCGAGGGGACGGCGACGGCCGACAGTTCCGCAGCAACCCCGGTGTGGGTAATCTCCCGTTCCCGGCTGAAAGCCCTCCTTGCCGCGCTCACCACGCTGGAGCGGCGACCCCGACGGCTGGTCAGCGAACTACAGCTGGCGCCGGCACCGGCGGGTGGCTGGAGCGTCTGCTTGGCCGGCGATAATGCCACGGGCTACGCCCGGCTCGGCCAGGAAGCAGGCTTCCACTTCGACCTTGAGGATATACACCAGCCCCCGCTCGAACTGCGACTGGCGCTGCGCGAGGCGCAGCAGGACGGCGACATGCCGCTGTTCGTCGATGTGTATAGCGCCCGCACCAAAGGCGCTGCATTCGATCCGGACGTGGCCTCGGCATGGCAGGCGGCTTTGGCCGTCCCGGTCAGACCGGCGGGGGAATACGTCTGGCGGGATCAATCCAGCCAGGACGCGCGCAATCTGCTCAGCGGCGAATTCGCTCCGCCGCGCACGGCGCATTCCGGCTGGGGCAGCTTCAAGCCGGCGCTGTGGCTGGGACTCGTGCTGCTGTCGGTCTATTGCCTGTTCAGCTTCGGCGAATGGCTGTGGCTCACCCAGCAAGCCGATCGCTTGCACCAGCAGATGACGGAAAATTTCCGGGCTGCCTATCCGCAGGCCCAGACCGTGGTTGACCCGTCGCTGCAAATGCAGCGCCTCAACGACCAGATGCGCCGATCTCGCGGACAGCTCGGCAGTGCCGACTTCATTCCGCTGCTTGCCGCCGCGACCGAGGCTATCGGGACGCAAGGCAGACTGCGCACCCTGAGCTATGACGACGGTCGGCTCGAACTCACCTTGCTGCTGCCGGACAGCGCCGCCGCCGAACGCGTCCAAAAAACCTTGACGAGGCGCGGCCTGGCGGCGACTCTGCGCGATACCAGGCCGGCTGGCACCGGCATCGAAGCGGTCGTTGCCCTGAGGGGCTCGCCGTGAGCGCCTGGTCGAGTCTGGTCGGCGCGCACTACGCCAGGATTCGCGACCTGTGGATGTCGCGCCAGCCCCGCGAGCGCAGGTTTCTGGCGGTACTGGTGGCGGTGGTTGCTTGCGCCGTGCTGGCTCAGGGTCTCTGGTCGGCTCACGCCGCTCGTAACAGGCTGCATCGGCAACTGCCCCAGTTGCGGCAGCAGGCGGAAGTCTTGCAACGCCAGGCGGGTGAAGTCAGGCAACTGATGGCGCAACCGGCAAACTCGTCATTCCAGGAGGGACCGGCGCTATTGGCGCAGGCGACGCTGGCGGCGCGCAACACTGGGCTGGCCGTGGCGTCTGCGCAGTTGCACCTCGAGGGCCCGCGGCAGGTTCGATTGCGCGCCAATGTGCCATTCGACCGTTGGCTCGATTGGGTCGCCACACTCCAGCGCGATGCCCGGCTGCGCCTGATCAATTGTCGCGTCGACGCGGCGGATGCGGCGAGCGGAGGCTATCCCCCCGGTGTCGTCAGGGTCGATGCCTTGTTTGCCTTGCCGGAACCCGCCTGAAGCCAGCGCGACACTGCGACAACCGTGCCTGGCGTATGGGAACGTTGACCTGCCGCAATGGCCCGTTGTCAGCGCGTACGAGGTTGCCGCGTTACTTGAAGTGTTAGCGCAAGGAGTTTTGATGTAAGTCAAGTCGTGTATTTGATATTCTGACACTATGCGATCACCTTTTTATTTGATTACGGATTGGGAGAAAACCATGAAACTCAGATTGATAGTCGGCCTGCTGTTCGGACTTTCCGCAGCGATGAGCATGTCTTCGGTTTCAGCCGCGGTGGATGAGGCGGGTGCGAAGGCGCTGGCGAAGTCCAACGACTGCTTCAAATGCCATGCCGTAGACAAGGACAAGAAAGGCCCGTCCTTCAAGAAGACCGCCGCCAAATACAAGGGCAAGGCCGACGGCGTAGACAAGATCACCAAGGCCATAACCACCGGACCCAAGGTCAAGCTCGATGACGGCAAGGAAGAAGAACACAAGATCCTCGACAGCAAGGATCCCAAGCAGGTCAAGAATCTGGTCGATTGGATACTCGCCCAGTAATCGGCGGCCGATTGATCGAATTTCAACCGCACCAATTGGATGGCAATGATTCAGCACTAGCAAATTGGTGTCGATGAACAGAAGAACGGGGCGCGAAGTTCGCCCCGGTTTTTTTGCCCCCGATAGCCGGGGCTTTAGACTTAATGGTTGGTGGTAGGATAGGCCAGCATCGCCGTGGTTTCCGGGCCGGTTCCTTGAGTCGCTGTTGGAACGATGAAGATCGGCCGGGAAAGCGAATGCGGCGCACAGGGCGGGTTTTAAATTTAAGGAATCGGATTATGTTCGCAATGGGTTCAAGAGTCATGCATGCGTCACGGCTCGTCGGATGGGTCATTTCCGGCGTGATTTGTCTGGCTGGGATAACGCTGAACCATGAGGTTGAGGCGGCCGCCAAGGCGGCTGAAAAACTCGACAACGCCACCTGCCTGAGTTGCCATGACAGCAACAAACTCGAGGTGGTGGGCGCCAATGGCGAAAAACGCCCCCTGCTGGCGGTGCCTGCGGACAAGCTGGCGAAGAGCGTGCATGCGGACATCCAGTGCGTCGCCTGCCACAAGGAGATCGTCGATGCCACGGCGTCGCACAAGGTCGATGCGACGGCCCAAAAGGCCAATTGCGTGCAATGCCACGAAGCGCTCTGGGAGACCGCCAAGAAGGAAAACCTGGCCAAGGAAAAAGAGCGCCTGGGTATCGTCGTCAAGAACATCGAGTCCTACAAGAAATCGTTTCACGCGCTGCCGGGCAAGGAAGACAAGACCCATCCCAAGGCGGACTGCGACAATTGCCACAACACCCACAGTTTCAATATCCCGCCCAAGGGATCCGCCAAACGCGTGGAGTGGCGCAAGACCATTCCCAATGTGTGCGGCGACAAATGCCACAGCGATGAAGTCGAGGAATACTCCGAGTCGGTGCATGGCAAGGCACTTCAGGAAAAACCCAATTTGAAAGCGCCGGTGTGCATCGACTGCCACACCACCCACGACATCGCCAGCACCTCGGCCGAGCCCTTCAAGGTGAGCATCGCCGAGGACTGCGGCACTTGCCATAAGGACAACCTGAAGTCGTACAAGGACACCTATCACGGCCAGGTCAATACCCTGGGCTATGGCTACACGGCCAAGTGCTATGACTGCCATGGCAGCCACGGGATATTGAAGGCCGATGATCCGCAGTCGAAAGTGCATCCGAACAACCGCCTCAAGACATGCCAGCAATGCCATAACGGCAAGAAGGACCTCAAGGAAGCGACGGCGGGTTTCGTCACTTTCAGCCCGCATGCCAACAGCCACGACTTCGGGCGGTATCCCCAGGTCTGGCTCACGACGAAATTCATGGTTGCCTTGCTGATCGGTGTATTCCTGTTCTTCTGGGCGCATTCCGCCTTGTGGTTCTACCGCGAGTACCAGGAACGCCACGACAAGAAGGAGCATCGCAAGGCGGTGCGCACGGCTGACCTGAATCTGGAGAAGGGCAAGCATTTCCGCCGCTTCGCCTGGCCGTGGCGGCTGGCCCACCTGTGCTTCGCCATCAGCGTGATGACGCTGGTGTTGACCGGGATGGCGGTGTTCTATGCGGCAACGCCCTGGGCGACGGTAATCATGGACGTGCTGGGCGGTCCGAAGGTGGCCGGCTACTTGCATCGCATCAGCGCCACGGTGATGCTCGGAATATTCGCCATTCACTTGGTCTATGTGATCGGCTTCCTGATTCGCAACCGCAAGACCTTCCAGTGGTTCGGCCCGACCTCGCTGGTGCCGCGCTGGCAGGATCTGTGGGACATGATCGGCATGTTCAAGTGGGGCCTGGGCCTTGGGCCGCGGCCGGCCTTCGACCGCTGGACGTACTGGGAGAAATTCGACTACTGGGCGGTGTTCTGGGGCATGGCGATCATCGGCGGCAGCGGCATGGCGCTGGCCTTCCCCAGCGTGACGGCGTCGTTCCTGCCCGGCTGGGTGTTCAACGTGGCGATGGTGGTCCACGGCGAAGAAGCCTTCCTGGCCGCGGTCTTCCTATTCACCGTGCATTTCTTCAACAACCACCTGCGGCCGAACAAGTATCCGCCACCGGACATCGTGATGTTTACCGGCACCGTGTCGCTGGACGAGTTCAAGCACGAACACTGGGCAGAGTACAGCCGTCTGGTAGAATCCGGGGAACTCGGGAAGTACCTGGTGGACGTGCCTTCCAAGCCGGTGACCCTGGCTTCGAAGATCCTCGGCCTGACGCTGCTGGTGATCGGTTTCAGCTTGCTGACCTTTGTGGCGATCGGATTTACCGGCAGTTTCGGTGGCGGTTGATTGCTGATTGAGTGCGACCGCGCTGCGGTCGCATGATTCAGAGAGAGTTTTGGTACATTTTTTGATCAAAGGAGACTGAGTATCATGAAGAAACTAAGCATCATAATTGCCGCAGCATTGCTGCCCTTGACCGCAAATGCCGCCGTGGATGCCGATGCCGCACAGGCGCTGATGAAGAAGAGCGACTGCTTCAAGTGCCACGCCATCGACAAGAAGAAAGACGGCCCGTCCTACAAGGAAGTCTCCAAGAAATACAAGGGCAAGGCGGATGCGGAAGACAAGTTGTTCAAGCATGTCACTATGAAGCCGATGATCGAGATCGACGGCAAGAAGGAAGAACACAAGGCGATCAAGTCCACGGACAAGGCCGAGGTCACCAACGCGATACACTGGATCCTGTCCCTGTAAAAGGGGACCGGCAGATTTCGCTTGACCCGCGGGGAGCCTCAGACGCGAGGCTCCTTGCGCTTGTTTTCGGTTGAAAAGCACAGGCATTACCCGGCATCGGCGAAGTCCTTCGCCGATGTTTGCATATTGTGGAGGAGGAGCAAATGCGGCGCAAAAGATCGCTCAAGATACTTGCAATGTTGCGCACTTGGAGCGCCGGCAAGAAATCGGTCGTGGTACTGCTGACGGGAATTGTCGCCAGCATGGTGATACTCGGCCTGACCGCCACGACCATCGTCTACACCAGCACCGAGGAGTTTTGCTCCACCACCTGCCATGAGATGACCACCAACGTGGCCATGGAGTACAAGGGCACCGTCCACGACAAGAACCGCACCGGTGTGCGCGCAGTCTGTCCCGACTGCCATATTCCGCATTCCCAGATTCCGTTGTACATCCGCAAGATGGGTGCGGTGCATGACCTGTGGGGCCACTTCGTCACTCATTCGATCGACACCCGCGAGAAGTTCGAGGCCAAGCGCCAGGAACTGGCCGAGCGGGTGTGGATCTACATGAAAGAGAATGACTCGAGGGAATGCCGCGGTTGCCACAATGCGGCGAAAATGGATCCCGAAAAACAGTCGGAAAAGGCACAAGCCCGGCACGCCAAGGCCAAGAAGGAGAGAATGACCTGCATCGACTGCCACTTCGCCATCGCGCACAATGAGCCACAGGGTGGTGTGGGCCCCCAGGAACTGGAAGTGGACAAGAGCCTGATTTCGAAAGGGGCGATTTTTTGATTCACCCGTCACTACAGCGGTTTGCGTGGAGTATTAGCGGCGGAATGCGTATCAGAGGAGAAGGGCAAAATGTCCAAAGTTCTTGAGAAAATCCGTAGCTGGGGTGCGGCTCCAGGGGCGCTCGGCGTGCTCGGCGTGGGCCTCGGCGTGGGCCTGCTGTTTTTCGGCTCGATCGGAGCATTCATGGTGCATGCCAACTCGGAGAAGTTCTGCGCCACTGCCTGCCACGAGATGGGTTATTTGGCGGCGGAGCACAAGGATTCTGTCCACGATTCGAATCGTACCGGCGTACGCGCAGCCTGCAACGACTGCCATGTGCCCCATGGCTACATTCCCAACTATATCGCCAAGCTGGGCCTCCTCAACGATTGGTGGGGGCATTACGTCACGGGCTCGATCGACACCAAGGAAAAATTCGAAGCCAAGCGCTACGAACTCGCCAAGCGCGTCTGGGTGTATATGAAGGAAAACGATTCACGCGAGTGCCGGCATTGCCACAATAGCGGCAAGATGGACCCGGAGAGGCAGTCCGAGAAAGCCCAGGCGCGGCATATGAAAGCCAAGAAGGAGGGGTTGACCTGTATCGACTGCCACTTCGGCATCGCCCACAAGGAACCGGAAGGTCCCGGTCCCCAAGAGTTGAACGAGGCCAGCAAATAGCCTGTGACTTGCCCATGAAGCGGAGCGGGTAACCTGAACCCGCTCTCATTCTCCAGTCCGATTGATGGATGGTCGAACCGAAAGGAAATAACGTGCTGATAGACTGCTATGAATGCAAAGCCAAGGTGAGCGACAGCGCTGCCGCCTGCCCGCATTGCGGCGCGGTAAGCCAGAGTGACGATGCCATGCCGGTTATCGTGACCGACATGGACATGAAGATCTCGTCGATGATCTGGTTTCTGCTCAAGGCGGCGATTGCAGCGGTGCCGGCGGCTATCATTGTCTACACGGCATGGACCATCATCGGCGGGGTAATGTCACCGCTGCTGCATATGTAACCTGGAGTACCCGCTCATGTCGTCGTCAGGATTCGCGGCTGAGTGAGCACCAGTTGTCCGTTGCGTGATGACACCGCGAATTCCACTCGTATTGGAATCCCCGATATTTCGAGGCGGGCGCGGAGTCTTTCGGGCTTCCCCGCATAGAAAATATTGGGCAGGTCGTTGCCGAAAATCAGTTGCCCGTCGGCCAGGCTTGGCTCTCGCGAGCGCCGGATTTCCCGCAGGCGAGCGATCTGTTCCGGCGTGGCATTAAAGGCGGCAAACAGCGCCAACGGGGAGTTGGCCAGATGCAGGCGCCGGCTCCCGCCAGCGGTCGTCAGCAAGTCCGCCAGGGCGGGATAGTTCTCGCCCCCCGGCCCTTCGAAACCTTGCAGCAGGCTCAAGGGCAAGTTCGGGACGCTGGCCAGGTCGAGAACGCTCTCGAAATCCCCCGAGCGCTTTCGCAACGCCTCGATGGTCTCGGCGAGGCGTTGCGATTCGGCCTCCGCCATGCCGTAGGCGCCCAGCAGACGCGCCCACTCCGCCGCGCTCAACTGATTGGCATCGGGTTGCAGATCCGCGTCCAGAAAGCTCACCGCTATGTCCACGCCATCGATTTGAATGCCGTCGACCGGTCTATCGATGAACAACGACATGCTGCGTTCGGCTGGTGCCGCCTGCGCCCAGAGCGCGGCCAGGCGGGCCTGCAACAGGGTGGCGGAGGCGAGCAAGCGCTCACGCCCCGCGATCTGCTCCTGGAGGCGCGCTGACACCTGGGCATCGCCGCGAACTGCCCGGCTGCTATGGAACACCAGGGCTGTCAGGAAGACCAGGATCGCCGCGACATAGATCAGGATAAATCCCCTGCTACTTCCGGACGTGCGGCCAGAATTCTTCATGCGCCACTCGCCGAGAATATCAAGGGCGGCAATGGACCCCGACTGGTCGCCAGATCCAGGCGCATTACCGCCGGCGGAACCCGATCGGCGGGCCATTCCTCTCGCCACACTGCCACCGCCTTGTCGTCAGGAGGTGCCTGTAACCATCCGAATTTGCAGAGGCTGAGACCGGCCAGCAACATCTCGCCGGCCGGCGCCGGTCCATCGGTCCGCTCGCCGGGCGGCGACACTTGGTAAAACCACAGGGCGAAATCGTTGTGCTCCCCGCTCTGACAGACAAAGCGGAGCGGAAAGGAGCCGGTAGCCGTTTGACTGGAGATGAATTCGAGCTGGGTCTTGCCGGCGTCGAAACCGTTCGACTGGCGCCCCGACCAGGCATACTCGATGAGCCGTTGCGTGTCCCGAACAGCCTGGCTCTGTTTGAGGGCCTCTTCGTTGCCGACGCTGCTGTTGATGCTGGTGCGCATCAGGGAAACGCCGAGCAGGGTGATGATGGTGGCGAGGCTGATTGCCACCAGGAGTTCGATTAGGGTAAAGCCTCGACGGGTGTTCATGGGCGGGGGGTGGATGCCGGTGAGGCCTCCTGGACCGCTTTGCGGTAAGTGGTCAAGTGAATCTGCGAGGGCGGCGTCCCCCAGTTGACCAGGACCCGAACCTCGATCAGCCGTAGCGCGGGGGCGAGCTTGTCGACCTCGATGTTGGGGACCGGCGAGATTTCGCGATATTCGATGCGGGTCCGGTAGTCCACGCCTTCGTATCGATCTGGCCGGTCGTCTTCGGGTGGCGGCCGGTCCGGATAAGCTGCGGCCTCGACCAGCCGCGAGCGCGCCAGCCATAACGCGGTTTCATTTTCGCGCACATCGCGCACCAGGCGGCTGCTGGCGCCCAGTGTGGCGAGCAGAAACCCCGCGCCGGCGGCCAGCAAAGTGAGCGCCACCAGGGTTTCAATGACGGTAAAGCCCCGCGCAGCCCTTCCGTGGATGCGGATAGGGGACCGATATCCCGCGCTCAAGTCTTGAGGGTTCATTGGGCGACAAAACGCATCAAGCGGATTCGTCCGGTGACGGGATCGACATACACGCGCCATTCGGCGCTGTCCTGCACCACCTTCAGGGACAGCCTGCAACCGCTTCCGTCAGGGCGAAAGGCGCACGGGATGGGCTCCGCCGACAGACCATCTGCCGGACCAATCGAGGTGTCCGCGGGCAATTGAAAGAGGGTTTTACCGTCCGCATCGATCCACGCTCCGTTGCCCGGATCGAGTGTGCCGCGGAAGGTCTGGCGCTTCTGGATGGCCTCGTCGCGTGAGCGTCCGATCGCCTCCAGGAGCTGTTCGACCACCGGCCGGGTTGGCCGCGGCGCTACCAGGCGTTGCAGGGAAGGCGCGACCGCCAGGGTGGCGAACGCCATGATGGACAACACCACCAGCAGTTCCACCAGGGTGAAGCCGCTGCCCCTGGGAAATCCCGAGTCAAGCGGATCACTCCCAGCTGTTGATATCGGCATCGTCACCGGAACCGCCGGGCTTGCCATCCGCTCCGAGAGAGGACAAGTCGTATTCGCCATGCTCGCCCGGCGCGGCGTAAACATAGAAGCTGCCCCAGGGATCCTTTTCCACCTTCTTCTTCAGGTAAGGGCCTCGCCATTGCGTTGCCAGCTGCTCATCCTCGGGCTTGTTCCAGAGGATGGCCAGGCCATCCTCGGTTTTCGGATAGCGCCCGTAATCGAGGCGGAAGGTGTCGAGGGCGGTCCCCATCATCTCGATCTGGGCTCGCGCAGCCTTGATCTTCGAGGACGAGACATGACCGAACATCCTGGGCCCCACCAGTGCCGTGAGCAAACCCAGGATGACCATCACGATGAGCAGTTCGATCAGGGTGAATCCGCGAGTGTTTTTGGCGAGAGTACGCATCAGAGTGGCATTTCGTTAAGAGAGAGAATTGCGGAAATCATCGATACTACGACCAGGCCGATCACCAGGCCGATGCCGATGATCAGGCTGGGTTCCAGCATGGCCATCAAGGCGCGCATGCGGCTTCGCACTTCCAGTTCCAGACGCTGCGCGACCTTCAGCAGCATGCGATCGAGAGCCCCAGACTCCTCGCCGACGACCGCCATCTGGCCGATCAGGCGAGGGAAGATCGGGTTGTTCAACAGCGACCTGGCGAGCCCTTGTCCCTCCCGCAGCGAACGTTCGGCATCGCCCATCGCCAGATCCAGTTTCGCGTAGCGGGTCAGTGCCCGGCTCAGGCGCACCGCCGTCAGGATAGGCACCCCGGCTCCCAGCAACACGCCCAGCGTTTGCAGCACGCGGCTCAGTTCCGACTTGAGGATCAGGTCTCCCATTCCCGGCAGGCGCAGCACCAGAGCCTGGATTTGGCTGCGCCCGGCAGTGGTCCTTCCCCAGTAGCGCAACCCCAGCACAGCCGCGATCAATAACGCCAACCCGGCCCAGCCATAGGCTTGCAGCACGTTCGACAGGCCGATCAGGATTCGGGTGGAAACGCTGGCATGGGCCAGATCCGAATACACCTCGACGAACTTCGGCAACACGAAGAGCAGGATGCCGCCGACCGCGAAAAGCCCGAACATGAACAAGGCCACGGGATAGATCGATGAAACCAGCAGGAAGCGTCTGAATTCCTGGCGCGAATGCTGGAAATCCACCAGGCGCCTTAACACGATGGGCAGGACACCGCCTTCCTCGCCGGCACGTACCATGCTGACATCCAGGGTGTCGAAGGCTTGCGGATGAGCGGCAAACGCTGCCGACAGGGTGCCGCCCTTTTCAATGTCGAGCAGCAATTGGGTCACCAGGGCTTTGACCGCGGGGATCTCCACGGCGCTTCCCAGTATGTGCAAGGCCCGGTCCAGAGGCAGGCCGGCAGAAAGCAGGCCTTCCAGCTGATCCATCAAGTCGATGCCGTGATCGCGGGTGACGTTGCCGTCGCGCCAGCGTGCCATCAGGCGCGTGTGAATGGGTAGCGATGATCCGGCGAGTTGCGCCATGTCTATGCCGAAGCGTCTTCGAGTTGCGCATCGATGCGGGCGACACGCGCCAACTCTTCGAGGGTGGTCATGCCAGCCAGGACCTTTTGCAGACCGTCGGCATACAAGCTGCCGTGGCCTTCCGCATGCGCCAGGCGGCGCATCGCGCTGGTCGATTCCTTGCGCAGGATCGCCTCCTTGATCGCCTCGCTCACCGGCAGCAATTCGAAGATGCCCAAGCGCCCCAGGTACCCGGTCCCGCCGCATTTGGCGCAACCGGTCGCCGCCGCCAATTCCTGTTGATCGATAAACAGGCCGTGCTGGTTCAGGAACAGGCGATCGGCCTGGGTGATCGGGTGAAATTTGCGGCATTCCGGGCACAGCGTGCGGACCAGCCGCTGCGCCACGATCAGCACCACCGAGGAGGCGATCAGATAGGGCTCGACCCCCATGTTGAGCAGGCGGTGGGGGGCACCGGCGGCATCGTTGGTATGCAGGGTGGACAGCACCAGGTGACCGGTCAGCGCCGACTGGATGGCGATTTCGGCGGTGTCGCGATCACGAATTTCACCCACCATCAGGATATCCGGGTCCTGGCGGACGATCGCCTTGAGCGCGTTGGCGAAGGTCAGGTCGATCAGCGGCTTGACCTGGATCTGATTGACCCCGGATATCTGGTACTCCACCGGGTCTTCGACCGTGATGATCTTGTTGCGTGAATTGTTCAGCGTGCCCAGCATGGCGTACAGACTGGTGGTCTTGCCGCTGCCGGTCGGTCCGGTGACCAGTATCATGCCGTGCGGCAGCGAAATAGTGTCTTCCAGCAGCGCCCGCGCCGCCGTGGACAAGCCCAGATCGGCCATGCTAATGAGGGCGTGGCCTTGGTCCAGCAAGCGGATTGCCATGCTCTCGCCATGCACGGTGGGGATCGTCGATACCCGGCAGTCGACTTCGCGGCCATCGCGCACCAGCTTGATTCGGCCATCCTGCGGCAGGCGTCGCTCGGCAATATTCATCTGGGCGCGCAATTTCAGATGGGAAATCAAGGGCAGGTAGAGTCGGCGCGGCGGCGAGGGCCGGTCCAGCAAGATCCCATCTATCCTGGCGCGCACCCGAAACTCGTTCTGGAAAATCTCCAGATGCAGATCCGATGCCCGGGCGTCGATCGAATCGAACAGCAGTTCCTGCGCCAGCTTGACCACCGGAGCGTCTTGCGCTTGGGCCTTGAGGACATCGAGATCCTGGCTCATTTCGTCGCTCGACCAGGCCGACAGCACGGCGTCGGCGCCCGGTTCGGCCAGTCCACCGGTGGCTACCGGCGCTTGCAGGCATTGCAGAATATCTTCGCGGCGGGCGATGCGGATGCCGATGCTCACGCCCAGTCGCTGGCGCAGCGCATCGAGCACGGCCAGCGGTGGCGGCAGTGCCACGGCAAAAGTGCAGCGTTCCTCCTCGACCGCCAGTGGCAGCAGGCAATGGCTGCGCAGGAGATCCAGAGTGACTCCGGGAGGGAGGGGATAGCTGGTCGGCAGCTCTTGCTCGGTCATGGCGGTAACCGATAGCAGTTCGAGCCGCGGAAGTTCCACCACTGGCTCGGTGGCGGGATTCTGCTCTCCCAGGCAAGCCGCGGCGTCCTTCACTTTCTCGGCAGCGCGAAAGGATTGACTGCCGGCGGGGGCGGATTCTGTTGATTTCGCGCTGCTGCTTGAGCCGCTTGTATCGCCTCCAGCAAGGACATTGGCTGGGGCGGCGAAGTCTGCTGGGCCGCCGCGGGGACCGGCTGGCTGGAGGCCTGGGTGGGTGTTGCTGGCGGCGGCGCTGCTTGCGGCCCCGGCGCAATCGGCGCCGCGGTTGTTTGCGCGGGAACTGAAGCTGGACCTGCTGCCACACCGGAAGCGGCGCCGGCCGGCGGGCTGGCGGCGGGAGTGGCAAGGGGTGGGGCAGGGCGTTGTTCGGGTGCCAGCGTGGCCGGCATCGGTGCAGGCCCGCGGTTTAACTTGCGGACGATGGGAATTGTGTAACGCGCGTTGCCACCCACCACCACCACCTGGTTGGCGGCGACGCTGTCGAGGACGTAGCCGGCGCCGAAACTCTGGCCGACACTGATCCGCACCTTGCCGGCCGCATTGCCCGGCAGGGTGCCGCGCAGCTTGCCGTCGAGTTGCGCCAGGATTCCCCGCGTCGAGCCAAAGGAAAAGATACCCTCGATCTGCAAGTCCTGGGGAGTCAGGGCGGGAAGCGCGGGCGTTGACGGAGGTGGCGCTTTCCAGGGCTGGCGGTGCGGATCGAAGGGATTGCGGTCCACCAGTTCTGCCGCGACGGCGGACCCTCCCGCGTGTCCGCACGGCCAGGCCACGGCCAGCAGAGCCAGGCTTCCCAGGATCGATCTGATGGTCGCCGCGACGCGATTGCGATGGCGAGTCACGCCCTACTCCCGGTTCGACTCGCCGCGGGACGGGTCGAGCGAGCCCTTCATTATCTTTTGCGCACCCAGCTGCTTCTTCAACCCTTCCAGACTGTCACGGAAACTGGCGGTGATGCGGTCGCCCTCATCGGAATTGCGGACGATAAACGGGGTGATGGCGATCAGCAGTTCGGTCTTGGCGCTGGTGCGCTTCTGGCTGCCGAACAACCCGCCCAGCAAGGGGATGTCCTTGAGTCCCGGCAGGCCCTGGTTATTGAAATCGCCGCGATCCTGGATCAGTCCGGCCACGATCAGCGATTTGCCTTCCTCGATGGTCACGTCGGTGCTCACCTTGCGCTTGCTGAAAGAGGGATAGGAGGTCCCGCCGACAGTGACATCGACGCCGCGCGCGCTGACTTCCTGCACCAGGTTCAGGCTGACCCGCCCCGACGCGGTAATGGAGGGCTTCACTTCCATGAGTATGCCGGTCGGGCGGTATTGCACGCTATTGGATGTCGTGACCCCGGTGGTCGCCAGGGGCGTCGAAGTCGTCTGAGTGACCACTGGTTCTTCGCTGCCGACCTCGATCTTGGCGGTCTTGCCGTCCGAAGCAAGGATGTGCGGGGCCGAGAGAATGTTGACGTCGGTGTTGCTGGCCAGCAGGTTGAACAGTCCGGTGAGATCTCCCGCCGAGTTGAAGATCAGGTAGTTCAGGCCGGAACCGCCCGTGCCGGAGGTCAGCGGGTTTCCGGTCGGGGCGACGAGCCCCGAGGTGAGACTGGCCTGGGCGCTGGCGTTGGTGTTGCCGGCACGGAAGCGGAGGTTCTTGAGCCACCACTCGACGCCAAATTGCAGGTTTTCGGACAAGCCGACTTCCGCCACCATAACCTGGATCAGCACCTGCCTGGGCACCGTGTCGATGCGTGCCAGAATCATGCGTATTTGCTGGTAGTCCTGTTGGCTACAGCGGATCACCAGGCTGTTGGTATTGTCGTCGACGATGATCTGGACATTTCCCTCCAGGGTGCCGCCCTGAGCACCGCGCAGGACCACTTGGGTCGGCTGGTTGGCCGGCGCGCCGGGAGCCGCTGCGGCGGGGGTCGCCGGTGTGCTGGCAGCGCCGCCATAGACTTGCCGCAACAGGTTGGCGAGGTGGGCGGCGGTGGCGTTCATGGCCGGATAGATATGTACCCGCGATGACAAGCCGTTCTTCGGGGCTTCATCCAGGGTATGGATCCATTTCTCGGCCGCAGTCAGGACTTGCTCGTTGGCCGCCGCCACCAGGATCGCGTTCATGCGCGTCACTGGCAGAAAATAGACCTTGTTGCCGTCGGTGCCCGGCAGGTTGTACAACCCGGAAGTGCGGAACAGCGCTTCAACTTCCTTGGTCAATTGGCTGGCGTCCCCATTGATCACGCTCACCAGCCTGATACGGACCGCGGCGAGATAATCGACATCCAGGATGCCGACGACTTCGAGCAACTTGGCGATATTCTGGGCACGGTCCACCGCGATCAGGTAGCGATTGGTCGCATCGTTCACGATCAGCGCCTGGGTTCCGAGCACCGTTCGCAGGGCGCCGACCAGGCCGGATGCCTGGACAAAGCGCAGGGGGACGACTTGCACCACCGGCGAATTGTCGCCCGCCGCCACGGTCGCGGCGTCGCGGTTGGCCTGCGCGTCGCGGATCACCTTGTAGACCTTGCCGTCACGGACGATGGCGATGCCGTGCAAGGCCAGTACGCTCTCCAGAATGTTATAGACATCGGCGGCGCTGATGTCTCCGGCCGATTGCAGAGTCACGCGCGCCTGGATGGTCGGATCCATCAGGTAATTGACATGCAGGATGTCACCCAGCACGGATTGGACGATGTCCTGCACGTCGGCGTTTTCGAACCGCAACACCACGCCGGGAACCGGTTTGGCATCGGCCTGCGGGGGACGCTGCACGCTGACCCGGGGGCGTGCGCCGGCGTCCGCTCCGGGCAGCGTTTCAGCGGCATTCTTGGATGCGGCGGGTGGCGTCGCGGATGCTTTCGGTGCGTCGGTAACCACAGCATTCTGAGGCGCCGGATCGGTTCGGGACTTGAGGGCGTCCAGCAACCCCCCCTGCGCATGCGTGGCTGTGCCCGACAAGGCCAGGCAGGCCAGCAGCATCCAGCTACAGAATCTTGCTCCGCGGGAGTTGGCTGGCCAATTCGTCATTTGCGTTTTTCTTCAACCATCAGCGGAAGCGAAGCGGCACCGCGTTCCGTGGTGCGCGATTTCTCGGTCTTCTTCTTGTCGCCAAGTTTTTCCTTGGGGATAGGCCGGGGCACGGCGGCCAGCCCCTCCCAGGTCATCCGGGTACGCAGAGCGGAAGGCGCGCTCATGTCGTTGGCATCGATCGAGGCTTCCACCAGGCGCAGGGCGAGCGGAGCCGCGCCCTTGTTCTGTAGCAGGTTGTTGAATTGCTGAATGCTCAGCGATGCCACGACTTCGCCGCGAAGATACACGAGACCCATTTCCTCCCGCCGGTTGACGGCCTGCACCGCAACCTGGCCAGCGCCTTGTGAAATGTACCACTCCCGCAGGATCTGGCCAAATCGCTCTCCCGCGCCTGCCGGTGCTCCTTCGTCGGACTGGACCAGGCGGCCGGCCAGTCCGCCGGCGGCAGTCCGCTCGGCCGCGTAAGCGGATTCCAGGCGCGGCCGCTGTTCTTGTCGTGCCCTGGCGCCGGCAACAGCGGCCTCCGTGGCTTCGATTGCCTCCGCCAAGCGCAGGTAATCGGCGATCAATCCGTCGAGAACCAGAAACGCCGCCAGGAACAGAACGATCAACCAGCCCAGCGGCTTCCAGCCCTGTTCGCGCCATAAGCGGCGCCATTGCCGCTTGCTCATGGCTTGACTCCGTTTGGTGGCTGGTCCAATTCGAGGCGGATATTGAAGCCATCCTGGCTCGACTTATCGGCAGGAGGCGATGCATTGGCGGAGTCCATTACATTGGCTTCGAGGCCTTTTTTGCCGAGCAGCCGGATCACCTCTTCATAGCCGCCGCCGTGGCCGGCCAGTTCCAGGGTTCTTCCCTTGAACTGTAGATGATGTATCCAGTACTTGTCGGGCAGTGCGGCGCTGATGCGGTTGAGCGCCTCCAATGGCGGCGCCGAACCATCCAGTGCCTTGGCCGCCGCCAGATACTTGCGATCGCTGCGGACCGAGCGCTCCATCTCCGACAGCTTCTGTTCCAGGGGTGCCAACTTGCGCTGTTCCCGGTTCAGGCTTTCGAGGGTGGTCTCCATGGTCGCGTTCAGCCAGCCCAAGCCGATCACCGCAATGGTCGCCAATGCCACGCAGGCGGCCGTCAGCGTCAGCATGGGCCGCCAGGATGCCCAGCCTGCCCCGCGGCCGACGGCCGGATGAATCGCATCGCTGCCGTCCAGCCACAATGCCAGGACGCGCTGGGCCAGCGTTTGCTCGGACTCCGCAGGCGCGTTACGCACCACACGGGCCGCGCCGCTTGCCAAAGCCAGCAGTTCCAGTTGCTGCGCCCGGGTTGCCGCATCAGTGTCCGTGGGCAGCGGCGTGGAGCGCTGCACCCATACTCCCTCGAACACGTGCAGGGCGTCTGCTTCCTGGAGCAGGCAGGGTTGTTGCGCCAGCGATTTTCCGGCTTCATCACGCCACAGCGAGGCGCGCGGATAGATTTCATCGAGTCGCAAGCCGACTCGTGCCAGTGCCTCAGTCTGACTCTTGACCGACGCCTTGGGCAGCCAGAATATTTCCACCTGCCCCTCTCCCGCCCGCGTCCGCCAATGCAACTCCGTTGCCGGGTAGGGCAGGGCCAGTTCCAACTGGCGGGCAATCCAGACCTGGTCGCGGTGGGCGCCAGGGTGTCCCCGCAGGAGCAGGAATCCGCCGCTCGCGGGATCCGCTACCAGCGCGGCCGGTGTCTCCAGGCGTAGCGCATGTCGCGCCAACAGGGACGGCAGTTCGGCGAACGGATCAACGCCGGCGGGACATTGAACCCGCTCCCGCCAGAGCAGGGTCTTCAGCCTGAGGCCGATTCGGTAGGCAAGGACATTCAAATATCCCGCGCCGGGGTACAGCACAACCAGGTCGGGGCAGGCTGACGCGGCGGGTAAACGGTGACTCATGGCGAAATGATAACCCACCTGCACATATTGAGGATGCCGGCTATCTATAATCGGGCGATGCCTTGAGTCACCATCATCATGCCCGCCCTACCCTTGACCCCTCCCTACCGCGGACGTTTCGCGCCCTCGCCGACCGGGCCGCTGCACTTCGGTTCCCTGGTGGCCGCCGTCGGCAGTTATCTCGACGCCCGCCACCATGGCGGGGCGTGGTTGCTGCGCCTGGAGGATGTCGATCGACCACGTTGCCAGCCCGGAGCGGCCGACGACATCCTGCGCACGTTGGCGGCGTTCGGCTTCGAATGGGACGGGGAAGTCATGCTCCAAAGCCAGCGGGACGCCGCGTATCATGCGGCGTTCGAGAAGCTGCGCGCCGACGGCAGAATGTTTCCTTGCGCCTGCACCCGTGCAGAAGTGACCGATTCGCAACTTCACCGAGGTTCGTCGCCTGTCGGCGATGGCGCGCGAATCTACCCGGGCACCTGCCGTGCGGGCTTGCCGCCGGGCAGGCAGCCACGCAGCTGGCGCCTGCGTGTCGATGACGCTGTCGTGGTGTTCGAGGACGCGCTGCAAGGCCCTATCCGGCAGCACTTGGCAGATGAAGTCGGCGATTTCGTCTTGTTGCGTGCCGATGGCCTGTTCGCCTACCAGTTGGCGGTGGTCGTGGATGACGCGGCCCAGGCGGTGACCCATGTGGTGCGCGGCGCCGACTTGCTCGATTCAACGCCGCGCCAGATTCTATTGCAGCGCCTGCTGGGTCTGCCTACCCCGGCCTACGCCCATCTGCCGGTGGCAGTCAATACCATCGGGGAGAAGCTCTCCAAACAGACTCGAGCCCAACCGCTGGATCCCGCGCATCCCCAGATCTGGTTGCTGAGCGCATTGAAATTTCTCGGCCAGACGCCACCGGATGAGTTGGCCGGTGCCAGCCTTGCCGACTTCTGGTACTGGGCCAGGGTACACTGGGATCTGGCACGGGTACCGCATCAGCGCACGCTCGCGGCACCGGGGTAGAATGAAACCTGGAGGAACAGCATGATCGTAGATGACATCGCCGGGCTGCGCAGAATCCTGATGGACAACCGGATCATCGCGGTGGTCGGCCTATCCGCGAATTGGAATCGCCCCAGCTATTTCGCCGCGAAATATATGCTGGAACACGGCTATACCATCATCCCGGTGAATCCGGGACAGAGCGAAATTCTCGGCCAGAAATGCTATGCGAGCCTGTCCGAAATCCCCCACCAGGTGGACATCGTCGATTGCTTCCGCAAGGCCGAGGACATTCCGCCGCTGGCCGAGCAGGCCATCGCCATCGGCGCCAAGGTGCTGTGGCTGCAACTCGGGGTGATCAACCAGGAAGCCGCGCAGCGTGCCGCCGGTGCCGGTCTCGAGGTGGTGATGGATCGCTGCGTCAAGATCGAGCACGCGCGTTTGTTCGGCGGTTTGAACTGGGCAGGCGTCAATACCGGCGTCGTTTCGGCCAAACGCATGCCTGCTCCGCCGCTGGTCTGAAGGCATCTGACTTGTCTACGGCGATTTTGTCTTGTTGGCCGTCCGCTGACGGGAATACCCCCCCTGCGCATAACCCGCCAGGCCGACCATCAGGCGCACCAGCGTATAGGCCAGCCAACTGGCGACACGAGCAGGCAAAGAATACTTCTTCCAATCCTCGCGACGAATCTCCTCGGCGCCGCTTTCCATGGCGCGGTGCATGCTCGCGAGCAGCTCGGTGGCGAAGGTGGCGTTCTTTACCACGACGTTGGCTTCGCGCGCCAGCAGCAGGCTGAATGGATCGATATTGCTCGAACCCACCGTCGCCCAGGCGCCGTCGATGACCGCCACCTTGGCGTGGAGAAAGCTCCTGCGGTATTCGTGGATATGCACGCCGGCGGAGAGCAGGGCTCCATACAAGGCATGCGTGGCATAGTGCAACAGCACATACTCGACCTGTCCCTGGAGCAGTATGCTGACCTTGACGCCGCGTTGGGCCGCGGCCATCAAGGCGTGACGGAAACGCCGCCCCGGCAGGAAATAGGCGTTGGCGACGAGTATCTCCTGATGCGCTCCCTTGATGGCTTCGAGGTAGCCCTCTTCGATATCGCGGCGGTGCCTCAGGTTGTCACGAATCAGGAATGCCGCCGCCGCCTCGCCGCAGGGTGTGGTCGTCACGCTGCGCCACACGGCGCTCTTGAAGCGCCGCGGCAGACTGGTCCAGCGCACCAGCTGCCAGAGGTGGCGCATCGAAGCGTGGATAGGCGCCAGTAGCGGTCCTTCGATGCGTACCGCATAGTCGTAGCGCGGCGGTGTCTGTCCAAGGGTGTGCATGTCGTCAATGATGTTGATGCCCCCGGCGAAGGCGATGCGCGCATCGATCGCTGCCAGCTTGCGGTGCAGGCGCCGCAAGCGATGGCGGCGCAAGGTGAAGGGTGACACATCCGGGCCATATACCAGGACTTCGACACCACCGCCCAGGAGCACTGCGCCCAGGTGCTGCATGAAATCACGCGCGCCGAATCCATCCACCATCACATGCACCGCGACCCCGCGGTGCGCGGCGCGAGTCAGTGCCGCGGCGATCCGGTGTCCGGTGCCATCGTTCTCGAAAATGTAGGTTTCCAGGCGAATCTCGACTCTTGCCCCCTCAATAGCGGCCAATAAAGCCGGGAAATATTCGCCGCCCGACTCCAGCAGGTCGAGGCGATTGCCGGGCAGAAAATCCGTGCTCATGACTGGTTTGACTGGTTCGCCAGCAGGTGCGCGGAGAGCGCCGCGTGATCGGAGATGCGCGACCAGGGCGCGCCGAAATGCACTTCCGTCCGTTTGATCGAGAATCCTCTCACGTAGATGCGGTCCAGCCGCAAAAACGGCAAGGTGCTGGGAAAACTCCGCGGCGGCGGACCGGAACCGTTGTCCGTGGCGCCGAACACTTCGGTCAGGCCGAGGCGATCGATCAGCAGGCTGTCGGCGCGGTTGCGCCAATCGTTGAAGTCGCCGGCGATGATCAGCGGCGCGTCGGGCGGCACCCAGTCCTCGAGGCGCTCGGCCAGCGCCTCCATCTGCTTGCGCCGCGAGCGGCCGAACAGCGACAGGTGTACGCAGACGCAATGGACCTGAGGAGTTGACTGGCTTGCCGCGATCACGCAATGGAGCATGCCGCGGCGTTCGAAGCGCAGTTGCGTGACGTCCTGATTGTGCGTCATCAGGATCGGGAAGCGCGAGAGTATGGCGTTGCCGTGATGGCCATGATCATAGACGACGTTGCGGCCATAGGCGGTGTTTTCCCACACCTGATCGGCGAGAAATTCATGCTGGGACTGTTCCGGCCAATCGCTGTGGCGTTCGGCGTGACCAAGGTGGAGGCCCTGCACCTCCTGCAGGAAGACGATGTCCGGAGCCAGTTGCCGCAAGCGCTCGCGCAGTTCATGGACCATCATGCGCCGGTTGAACTGGGAGAACCCCTTGTGAATATTGTACGTGGCGACGTGCAATACGGCGTGGGCGCCACTTGCCGCCGGTATATTCATCCCGGACATGGTTGCCGATGGGTCGATGTCAGATCACGATACAGGCGCATAATATTTCATAATACTCCGGCCACTGCCGCCGCAGTTTGTATCGGCACGTTGAGCCGATTCCGAATTTCCGCAACCCATTCGACAGCAACCAAAGTGGCCCACCCTGTTCGCCGACCTAACTCCTTGAGCGCCCGATCCGCACATCGCCTCGCCTCGGTCGACGCAGTTCGCGGCGGCGCCATCGTGGCGATGATTCTCTACCATCTCGGTTTCGATCTGAACTATCTTGGCTGGCTCCATCAAAACATCAACGCCGACCCGCTCTGGCTCACGGCTCGCGCACTGATCCTGAGTTCCTTCCTGTTTACGGTTGGTGCCAGCTTCGCCCTGGCCGAGGCATCGGGAGTTTCCCGCCGGACCCAGCTGGCCAGAGTAGTCAAGATCTCGGCCGCCGCGCTGCTGGTCACCGCGGGCAGCTGGATCGCCTTTCCGAATTCCGCGATCTACTTTGGGGTGCTGCATGCCATTGCCGTAATGAGCATATTGCTGCTGGTCATCCCCCAGGGGGTCTGGCCGGCCTGTACCCTGGGAGTGGCGGCAATATGGCTGGGTAATGGTTATGCCAGCGGCTATTTCGACCAGCCGGCTTTGGCCTGGATCGGGCTCATGACCCGCAAGCCGCTCACCGAGGACTACGTGCCGATATTGCCGTGGTTCGGCGCCTGCCTGATAGGCTATGGGCTAGCGCACAAGATGGTCCGCCACCGAGGATTCGAAGTCCTGCAACAACTCCGACCCAGACCGCGTTTACTTTGCTGGATGGGCAGACATAGCCTGGCGATCTATCTGCTGCATCAGCCCGTGCTGTTGGGACTGTTGATTCCGCTCACCGCTTTGCTCAAGCCTTAGGGGTTCTGGCATGCCTTGAATCGGGTCGGCCGGCACCGCCGCGCACTCCGGCCACGAATGCCAACAATCGATGGTGTTATCATCCGTCCCCGTTTCGACGCTGTTGAGCATCCTGATAACGACAGCCGGTCTCTTCCTGATTTTGCCATGCGCTTAAGACTCTTCGTCGCCGGTATCCTGTTCTTCCTGCTGGCCGCAGCGATCCTGTGGCCGGCGGCTTCGCTCGCTCCGTGGATCGACAGCGCCAGCAATGGCAAGCTGCGCCTGGTCTCGGCCGAAGGCCGGCTGTGGAGGGGCACCGGCGTGCTACAGGCGCGAACCGGCGACAGCGCTTCCTGGCACAGTGCCCAGGAGATCCGTTGGCAACTGCGCTGGAGTGAACTGTGGCGCGGCCGGATCGGCGTCGACGCCGGGTTTGAAAAGGGCAGCGCCCAGGCCCAGCTCGGGTCGGATGGCATTTTCATCGAACGCCTGGACGCGAGCTTGTCTGCTTCGCTGCTCGGTGCGCTCCTGCCGGGCGCGGTGGGCCGCTATGGTTGGGCCGGTTCCCTGAACGCGCGCAGCGCCGGTTTCGGCTACTCGTGGCAGGGCCGTACCTATCAGGGGGAAATCAGCTTGCAGTGGGACGATGCCGCCGTCGCCGAAATTCCGGGCGGGGAACTCGGCGATTACCGGATCCGGATGGTGGGTGAGGGGCAGAATCTGCGCTTTGACCTGGCCACCCTACGTGGCCGTTTACAGATTACCGGTAGCGGCGAGCTCTCCGCGAATGCCTTGCGTTTCAACGGCGAGGCCAGCGCCGGCGGACCGTCCGGCCCCCAGTTGCATAATCTCCTGCGGACTCTTGGCCGCCAGGGAGCGACTCCCGACAAAGTCATCATCGATTACCGCATCGCCGGCCTGGGCGGATAGTCCGCGCGTCGGCGCATCCGGTCGGCAACTGCCGCGGCGGGTGCCTCAAGCGCTGCTGGTCACGAGACGTCGAGCATCCGCTGGAGCGCCACTTTCGCCAGAACTGCTTCGTGCGGAGGCACCGTGATGCGATTCACCACGCTGCCTTCGGCAAGATTTTCCAGCGTCCATGCCAGGTGTTGCGGGTCGATGCGCTGCATGGTCGAACACATGCAGACGGTCGGCGACATGAACTGGACGACCTTGTTGTCGGCCTTGACCTCCTCGGCCAGACGCTCGACCAGGTTCAGTTCCGTGCCGACCAGCCAGCGCGTGCCGGCCGGCGCTTCCTTGACGATGCGCAGAATGGACTCGGTCGAGCCGATGTAATCGGACTGCTTGCAGACCTCGAAACTGCATTCGGGATGAGAGATCACCAAGCCGTCCGGATAGCTGTTCCGGAAGCGCAGGATGTGCGCCGGCTGGAACATCTGGTGCACGGAGCAGTGGCCTTTCCACAACAAGATCCGGGTTTTCCTGATCTGTTCGGGAGTTAGCCCGCCCATCTCCAGGTCGGGGTTCCAGACCAGCATCTCGTCGAGCGGTATGCCCATCTTGTGGCCGCTCCAGCGGCCCAGGTGCTGATCGGGGAAAAACAGCACCTTGCCGCGCTGGGCGAACGACCAGTCGAGGATTTTCGGCGCGTTGCTGGAGGTGCAGACAATGCCGCCGTGTTCGCCGCAGAAAGCCTTCAGGTCGGCGGCGGAATTGATATAGGTCACGGGTGTGAAGTGCTCGTCCGGTTTCAGCACTTCGCCGATTTCGCGCCAGCAACGCTCGACCTTGGCCAGACTGGCCATGTCGGCCATCGAACAACCGGCGGCGAGGTCCGGCAGGACGGATATCTGTTCCGGACGCGACAGGATGTCGGCGACTTCGGCCATGAAATGCACACCGCAGAATACGATGAACTCGGCGTCCGACTGGGAGGCCAGGCGCGACAGCTTGAGTGAGTCGCCGGTGATGTCGGCGTGACGATACACATCGGCGCGCTGGTAATGATGGCAGAGCAATACCGCGCGCTTGCCGAGTCGCGCGCGGGCGGAGCGGATACGCTCCTGCGCATCCTGATCGGCCAGGTGGTTGTATTGATCGAAGTTGAGAGCGGCAGCTTGCATGGAGTTGGTATCCTGGTCTTGGTGATGTTGGAAGTGTAGAGGTGTAGGCTAAAGCTGCTTTGGTTATCGACGCTGGTCAGCTTTGCGACCAGGGCAAGCCGGCTTTGCGCCAACCGCCGATGCTGTTGCGCCGATTGTTGGCATCTTTGTCGCCCTCGAACCCTTCCAGCACGTTATAGCAATCGACAAAGCCGGCGTCGGTGGCGGCCTTTGCGGCGGCGTTGGAGCGGGAGCCGCTGCGGCAGATGAACAGCAGCAGCGCTTCGCGGTCGACGGCATGCTTCAGTTCGGTCAGAAAATGCGGGTTGAGTTGCTTGCCCGGATAAGTCTGCCACTCGATCTCGACGCTGTTCGGGATGCGGCCCACCCAGTCCAGCTCGGCGCGGCTGCGGATGTCGATCAGTCGTGCGCCAGGAGCATGCTGCAATACCTCCCAGGTTTCCAGTGGCGTCAATGCACCTTCATAAGTCAGGGTGAGGTCGCGGGCACGTTGCTGGGCGAGTCGCAGAATTTCGGTGAGTCGGCCCATGATTAGGATGTGAAACGTTAGAATCGCATTGACAAATTATAGGCTGAAGCCAGGTCGCATTCCATGCCCCTCGAGTTGTCGGAAAACAAACCCGATCCCACCCGCTACCAGGAGTCGCAAAAGGTCACCTGGGTCAGTGTCGCAGTCAACCTCGGTCTGACCATCGCCCAGATCTTCATCGGCCTGTTGGCCAACGCCCAGAGCCTGGTGGCAGACGGCTTCCATTCGTTGTCCGACCTGGTCGCGGATCTCATGGTGCTGCTGGCAAACTATCACAGCCGTCATCCTGCCGACGATAGTCATCCTTACGGCCATCACCGCATCGAGACCGCCGCGTCCCTGGCCCTGGGCCTTCTGCTGGCAGGTACCGGCGCCGCCATCCTGTGGTCGGCGGCCCTGCGTTTGCAACACCTCGAAGAGGTCCCTCCAGTCGCCTCGATCGCGCTGTGGACGGCGCTGGCGGCATTGATGGCGAAGGAAGGGCTGTTTCGCTACATGCTGGCCGTG
>JBAYJH010000005.1:0-43242 GCA_041665185.1 Sterolibacterium sp. | reverse complement strand
ACGTGACCACTAAGCAGGCGCCGGTCCTGAACGGTGACTCCGCGGTACTCGCCATACTGGGGCAGATGCGCAGCGTGATCGGCGCCTTGCCGGCTGGGATTACCGGTAGCTTCAAGGCTTTGTCCCAGATCGGGGTCGCCTTCCAGAAAGATGGCTCTTTGGCCGTCGACGCTACAAAACTTCAGAGTGCCATTGACAGCAACGTCGCAGATGTGTCCACGATCGTCGCCACCACCGGGGGCAAGCTGAAAACCTTGCTGGATAGCCAGTTGGGCACCAGCGGCGCACTCGCCGCCAAGACAGACGGCGTCAATCTCCGCATCAAATTGCTCAATGACCGCCGCATCAAGCTGAATGCCCAACTGGTAATCAAGGAGCAAAACTACCGAAAGCAATATGCCGCCCTGGATGCCCTGCTCGGCAGCATGAAGACCACCAGCGATGCCTTGACTTCGCAACTGGCGGGCCTCCCTGGCGCTACCAATTCAACCAACTCAGGATAGCATTTTGCCTGGTCCGCTTTCAGCTGGAGCTTCTCGATGAGTGCCATGAACCGCAACGCCCTAAACGCCTACTCACAGGTCAGTGTCAACGGCAGTGTGGCGACGGCCGGCCCGCACAAACTGATTACGATGCTATTCGACGGAGCGTTGCTTTCCATCGCCACCGCCCGCGGGCATATGCAACGCCGGGAAATTTCCGAAAAGGGCATGGCGATTTCAAAGGCCATTGCGATTATCGATGAAGGCCTGAAGCTCAGCCTGGACATGAAGGCAGGAGGCGATCTGGCCCAGAAGCTCGACGCGTTGTATGAGTATATGTGCCTGCGACTGCTGTTCGCGAACCTGAAAAACGATCCGGAACCGCTTGACGAAGTCGCGTCCCTCCTAAATGATTTGAAGAGTGCCTGGGTTGAAATCGACCCGGAAAAAGCCCAGGCAACCCAAAGTGCGTCGTTATAATCAGGCATGACCTTGGCCATGGCACCGCCTGTGGAAGCAGCCATGAACAACACTGAGTTGTTGTCGCAATATGAGGAGATCTGGCGGCAATCCTGCCGCATGAACGAGGCCGCCCGCCAGGACGATTGGGACCTGTTGGTCGACCTTGAACTCAATCGTGCAAAGATCAGCAAGACGCTCATGCCCCGAGCGCGGAAGTGCGCCTTCTCGCAGGCGGATCAAGCCAGATTGGCCGAGTTGATACGAAACATTCTGGCTTGCGATGAGGAAACAAGACTGCTGATAATACCGAGGCAACAGGAATTGAAAGCGGCCGTCGGCAGCATCGATACGGAAAAGAAATTGCAAAAAGCCTACGCTATGACCTGGTAGGTCGACTGGGCCAAGGTCCCACTCGGCACAGGCTCGGCCAGGAAGGAATTAGCCAACAATCACACTGTTCATTCCTCGAACCCGTTGACCATCTAACAGTTACCATGCTGTTCATGCCTACACAGATATCGCTCTACCAGGAAATGAGTGCCCTCTCGTCCCTAATGGTCGAGGCAGCACGGGCCAACGACTGGGAAAGACTGATCAACCTGGAGCGCTCCATCGCCGCGCTACGCAACTCGTTGCTTCATGATGACGACATCGACGATCACTCCGGCAACGAACTGAAACTCAAGTCTCAACTGATTCAGCGCATCCTCGCAGACGACGCGGAAGTCAGGCGCCATACCGAACCGTGGATGGAACAGTTGCGAAAATTCCTCGGCAGCAACGCCAAACGGCGGGCAGTCGAGCAAGCTTACGGCCCCGACTCATAATGCGCGATGACGGCTTGCCCGTCACGGGATTGCGGCTATGGTACTGATCCCGCCCGATATCGGATTGCGCCTGCGCTTACAGAACGAGCTGCTGCCGCAGCCGGTTGCGCCGGTACAGGAAATTCCGGCCGATCTGCCCGACCTGAAAACCGGGCAGACATTCAACGCGCGCATCCAGGAAGTGTTGCCGGAAAACACCTACCGCGCCCTTGTGGCCGGCAAGTCCATCACCTTGTCGCTGCCGGAATCCGTCAAATCGGGCGATACGCTGGAGCTGGTGGTGGTCGACCGGACCCCGAAGAGCATCATCGCCCAGTTGGCAGCTCCAAGCGCCGCCCCGGCCGATGCGGCGATCACCGCCTACCCGCACACGACGCTCAGCCGCGCGGCGCAGTTGATCGGCGCCTTGCTGCCTGCGGAAGGTCAATCGCCGCCCGCGGCCCCCCTCAACCGTGGCCAGCCATTGCTGGCGCAGCCTCCGCAAACTGGATCCGATCTGGCGCCGGTCCTCGGCAAGGCCGTGTCCGAGAGCGGGTTGTTCTACGAATCGCATCAAGCACAATGGGTGGCCGGCAAACTTCCGCTAGCCAGCCTGTTACACGAACCACAAGGCATGCACTCCTCGCCTGAAGCCAAGATTGCCGCTCAAGCCGACAAACTCATGGTCCTTGCCAATACTGCGCAGGACCCTCGCGGACCACTTTCCCCGGCATCTCCGGGCGCCGCTCAGGCCGCTGATCGGCAATCGCCCGCCCAAACTCCGACGCTAGCCGGGCAATCGCCGCTTCCGGCGGGATCCAACGCAGAGGCAGATAGACCACCATTGCCCGCCCAAGCCCCGGCGCCAGCGGGACCGCTCCCACTTCCAGAAGGAGCCAGCCGTCCGGGCGATACGCCGGCGTCGGCCGCCCAGACGCAGCATTTGCAGGAAGCGTATTCACCGTCGAATAAGTCGGATGTCGAAGCAGGCAAGGGCGGCGCGGCGGCTCTGGCAAGAGAGATGGCGCAGCTGCCGCCATCGGGCACCCAGCCGCCTGGCCTCCATCAAATGACTTCGAATCCAAGTGAAGTCGCCGAAGCCCAACGCCAGCA
The DNA here is from genome assembly GCA_041665185.1 of Sterolibacterium sp. Classification (GTDB taxonomy): domain Bacteria; phylum Pseudomonadota; class Gammaproteobacteria; order Burkholderiales; family Rhodocyclaceae; genus JACRAR01. The sequence continues at coordinate 40,379 of JBAYJH010000005.1, read as the reverse complement.
GAGCAGTGCTCAAGTCGGCCCACCCATGACCGCAGCAACAATACCGGACGAATTGCGCCCCTTGGTACAACAACAATTGGATGCGGCGGGAACCCAACGCTTGATGTGGCATGGAGAAATCTGGCCGGGCCAGACGATGCAGTGGGAAATCGAATGGAATGATCAGGCCGGCGGCAATTCGGGGCATGACGAAGCCGAGCCCTGGGCTACCACGCTACGACTCAAGACGCCGCGACTGGGAGAAGTAGAGGCGGGGCTTCGGCTGGGGGCAGGCGGCGTCCGAATCGCGCTGACAACGCCCTTGGGCGCCAGCGCGGCCGATCTACGCGCCGGGGCACCCGCCTTGGAACAGGCGCTGGCTTCGGCTGGGGTGCCCGTGCTGGGATTCACGGTGAAGCAATCGCCGGCGTCCGCGTCTGCTGCCGAGGATGGTACAAGTGGCTGAAGATCCGGCAAGGATCGCCGCCAGCGAAGAACGTTCCCTGGCAATCGCCCTGGCCTATGCACCGGGTGACACTGCCCCACGCATCGTCGCCAAGGGACGGGGCCTGATCGCCGATGAAATCATCCGTAGAGCACTACAACATGGCGTATTCGTCCATGAATCGCCGGAATTGGTGACCCTACTGATGCAATCCAACCTCGACGACCGCATTCCGCCGCAACTCTATGTCGCGGTTGCCGAGCTCCTGGCCTGGATCTACCGTCTTGAGCTCAAGCGGCCCGAACCGTGATTTTCGCTGTTTATATGCCCCGGAACATCGTTTAAACTACACCCCTAAATCGTACGAGTGTGGACATGGCCGACGACACTGAACTATCGGAAGAGCGGATAAAGGTTTTGCGCCTCGAAGTTGCAGAGTTGAGGAAACTCTTGAGCAACGAAGTTGCTGTCCAGAAGAAGACCCTAATCGCCAAGGCAATCGAGCAAAGGGAGTCGCTCCTCGCCCCCTATGATGCCGTGATCAACGCGATGCTCCAGGAAGCGGAAGAGAAAAAGGCCGCATTGCGCAGAGAAGCAGAGGAACAGCGAAGGTCGATGCTCAGGATCGAGCTGGCGCGTACCGAAGAGGACACCGAGTTTCATCTGCATAGGCAGGTCGAGATCGTTTCCATCTTCCGGTCGTTGAAGGACAGCAACGAGACAATCACCCTGTACTTCAACGACGGAAATGATTTCATCATATCCTCGATGTTTTCGGTGGATGAGGAAGAGAATTGCGTCGTTCTCTATGCAGGCAGCAACGCCGCAACCAACAAGCAGGCGATGCTGAGCGGCAAACTGATCGCCATGACCCAGTTGGCCAAGGTCAAGATCCAGTTCGTCCTGCGCAACATCCGGATGGCGCAATACCGCGGGCGCCAGGCGCTACTCGCAGACATACCCGACTCCGTGCTGCGTTTGCAGCGGCGCGAATACTTCCGCCTGATCGTGCCGATCCGGCTACCCGTCAAATGTCAGATCCCGATCCCGCAACCGGAAGGTTCACCACCCAAGACCGTCGAAGTCAATGTAGTTGACATCAGTGCCGGCGGAGTCGGAATCACCACGCCACCGTCGGATGTCCCGTTCGACATCGACATGGTGTTTGAAAAATGCCAGATCGAGCTACCCGGCGACGGCATTCTGGTTGCCACGTTGAACGTTCGCACCATTTTCGAAGTCAGTGCGAAGGATGGCACTGCCAGCTGGCGTGCAGGCTGCGGGTTCGTCAATTTAAGCGGGCCGATGTTATCCCTGCTTCAGCGCTACATCATCAAAGAAGAACGCGAACGCAAAAGTCGTGAAGCGAGCCTGGCGAAGTCTGCTTCCCGGTAAGCCCGGAGTTTCGTTCCGCAACGCCTTCAGGCGCACACTTGCAGCACGATCTTGCCGACATGGCGACTGCTCTCCATCAAGCGGTGCGCCTCAGCGGCCTGATCCAGCGGGAAAGTGGCAAACAGATGGGGTTTCAGTTGCCCGCTCGCCAGCGATGGCCAGATGTGCTGAAGCAGCGCATCGCGAATCGCCGCTTTTTCGGCGATACTTCTCGGTCGCATCGTTGACCCGCTCAGCCTCAGCCGTTTCAGCATCACCGGCAGGAAATCGAACTCTGTCTTGCTGCCCTGGAGAAATGCGATCATCACCAGGCGGCCGTCGCGGCGCAGCACGCTGACATTTCTTTGCAGGTAGCTGCCGCCGACCATATCGAGCACCACATCGACCCCCTCGCCGGCGGTGATCTCCTTGACCTTTGCGACGAAGTCCTCTGTGGTGTAGTCGATCGCGAAGTCGGCGCCATAGGCTCTACAGAACTCAGCCTTCTCCTGGCTTCCGACGGTGACGAAAACCTGGGCGCCGAGGTGCCGCGCCAACAGGATGGCGGTCAGCCCTATGCCGCTGGAACCGCCGTGTACCAGCAGGCGTTCGCCCGGCTTGAGCTCGCCGATATTCACCAGGTTTGCCCACACGGTAAACCAGGTTTCGGGGAGGCCGGCCGCTTCGGCCAGGCCCATGCCGGCAGGAATCGGCAACGCATGCGCCGCGGGAGTGACGCAATACTCGGCATACCCTCCGCCAGGTACCAGCGCGGTGACGCTATCGCCGACCTGCCATTGCCTAACACCCTCACCCAGCGCTGCAACCCGTCCAGCCACCTCGAGTCCGAGGATGGTCGACGCGCCCGGAGGCGGCGGATACCGCCCCGATCGCTGCGCCACATCGGGGCGATTGACGCCCGCGTAAGCCACCTCGATGAGGATTTCCCCGGCCGCCGGGACGGGCATCGCGCCGTCCACAACGCACATGGACTCGGGAGTGCCCACGGTGCCGTAGGCGATGTATTTCATTTTCGGTGGTAGATCAACTACTTTGCGGGCACTCAATTCCATTTTCAAATCAAGTGTGACGCGAAGATGACCAACGGAAATCCCTGTGGGACGAGCCGAAGATGACCGCAGGAAATCCCCGTGGGACAGTGTAAATTACACGGCGAGGCGAAGTCGACGCCCCGAAGGAAGTCCCCTTGGGGGACAAAGTCACGGTTGATTTGGAAATGGAATCAGACCTGCATGTTCATGATGTCATGGTACGCCGAGACCAGCTTGTTGCGAACCTGCACCATCTGCTGAAAGGAAAGATTGGCTTTCTGTAGATTGACCATGACATCCTGCAAATTGACATTGCTGTTGCCGGACGCAAATTCCTGGGTCATTTGCTGGGCCGATTGCTGGACCTGGCTGACTTGGTCGATGGCGCTCTTCAGGGCAACGGCGAAGTCGGTATCTGCGCCGACGGCACCGGCCGCCTGCGCCGGCTTGCCAGACGTGATCGCTGAGGCGGAGCGCAACTCCGCCAGCATTTGGTCGAGACTGCGTGTATCTATTGCCATGACTCATCTCCCGGCCTGACCAGCAGGCCTTCCACGATTCTAATAGCAATCCACATGCCAGGCCATAATTCGACGAATACAGCCTCTCACACTTGTCACAGAAAACCCTCGTCACGGTACTGTTTGAGCTTATAGCGCAGCGTACGCTCGGAGAGCCCCAGCCGCTCCACCGCCAGCCGGCGCGAACCGCCGACGGACGCCAAGGTGTCGAGGATGTGCTGGCGTTCCAGATCCCTCATGCTGGCTGGAGTCTCGCTGCTGCTTCCGGCTGGGGCGGACAGAGCCTGGGGCGTCTCGGCGAGGGATACAGGGATGGCCGTGCCGGCAGCAAACAACAGATGCTCGGCCTCGATGACTTCCTCGGGTGCCAGAATCAGGGCACGCTGAATCACGTTTTCCAGCTCGCGAACATTGCCGGGCCAGGCGTGGGCGGCAAGTTTTGCCGCCGCCGCGGGCGCCAGCCTTGCCGTCCGGCCAAGCCGACCGCCATGAACCGCGATGAAATGACGCGCCAGTGGGACGATATCACCGGGACGTTGGCGCAATGCGGGAATTTCCAATGGAAAGACATTGAGCCGGTAGTACAAATCCTCGCGGAAACCGCCCAGTTTGACTTCCTCGGCCATGTCGCGGTTGCTGGTCGCCAGCACCCGGATATCCAGTGCCACCGGCCTCTTGCCGCCGACACGCTCCACTTCGCGTTCCTGTAGTACACGCAGCAGCTTGGCCTGCAACGACAAAGGCATTTCCGAGATTTCGTCGAGCAGCAGCGTACCGCCGTTCGCCTGTTCGAACTTGCCCGCCTGGGCCGTCTGCGCGCCGGTGAAGGCGCCTTTCTCGTAACCGAACAGGGTCGCTTCGAGCAGGTTATCCGGAATCGCCGCGCAGTTGATGGCGACGAAGGGTCCACCGCTGCGCCCCGACTGTTCGTGGATATAGCGCGCAAAAACCTCCTTGCCGGTGCCGGATTCGCCGGTCAGCAGCACCGTTGCATCGCTGCGGGCGACGCGCGCAGCCAGCAGCAGGGTATCGCGGGTAAGCCGATCTTCCGCCACCACCCCTTCGCTCAGCGGAGCGGTGGCATAGCGGGCGATCTGATCGAGCAGGGTCTTGGGCTCGAATGGCTTCAGCATGAAGTCGCAAGCCCCGCCGCGCATCGCCGCCACCGCCTTGTCCACATCGCCGAAGGCGGTCATCAACAGCACTGGCAAGCCCGGTGAACGGTGGCGGATTTCACGCAATAGTTCGAGGCCATCCATCGGCGCCATACGTAGATCGGAGACCACCATATTGAAAGATGACCGCTTCAGAAATTCGAGTGCCTGTGGCCCTCCCGCGGCACCCTGAACGTCATGACCCGCGGTTTCCAGAGTGATCACCAGCGCATCGCGAAGGGCATCATCGTCCTCGACAACGAGAATATTCAAGTGCTCAGGCATAGTTGCTTTCGGTCAAATCGGCGGGAACGTCCTGGTCGGCGGCCGTCCTTGCCAGTGGCAGGGTGACGATGAATTCCGTGCCACGGCCAAGTGAAGAATTGGCTTCAATGTTACCACCATGGGCACGCGCCACGCCACGTGCAATGGCCAGTCCGAGCCCGGTGCCTTCCGCCCGGGTGGTGAAGAAAGGTTCGAATAACCTGGCGGCTACCGATGCCGTCATGCCCCGCCCGTTGTCGCGGATCGAGAAGGCCAGTGAATCTCCTGCGCGGCGAACGGCAAGAGCCACTTCGCCGCCAATCTCTTTGGCCGGGTCGGTCGCGTGGCTGGCTGCCTGCAAGGCGTTTTCGAGAAGATTGGTCAAGGCTCCGGCAATGGCCTTCCGGTTGCCCTGAAGCAGCATGCTGCCGGCCGGCGGTTCGACGTGAAAAGTCACTTGGCTGGCCCGCGCCAGCGGTTCTATAGTCTGACGCAATTCCTGCAACAGTTCGGCGACCGGAATATCTTCGCGTCCGAGCACCTCGCCGCGGGCAAACAAGAGCATGTCCTGGATCAAGCGCTCGAGGTGTTTCAGGCGGGCAACGGCCTTTTGCGCGATGCTGATGCGCATCGTCTCGGGTAATTCAGGATTTTCAAGGTTGGCGGTATAGAGGAGCGCCGCTGCCAACGGCGTACGCAACTGATGCGCCAACTGAGCCGCCATCTCGCCCATCGCCGCCAGCCGTTGATGGCGCTCGGCCTGGGCTTTGAGACGATGCGCTTCGGTGATGTCGTGCAACAGGACAATGCGCCCACCCGCCGAGTCGAGGGCGGTTACCGTCACCGCATAGCGTTTTCCGGCGTTGCCGGAATCATTGATGAACTCACCGGGCGTATCACTGGCGACCAGATGGGCATTTTCAACCTCCGCCCACTTCTGCCCGGCCAGGGCGGCCCCGAGGGTTTCCTCGGCCGCCGGATTGGCCTGCACCACCTGACCCTGAACGTCCAACACCACCACACCGGCAGGCAGCGCGGAGAGCAGCACCGACAAGCGTTCGGTCAAGGCCGCCTTTTCCTGGTATTGCTGGCGCAAGGCGCCGTTGGCGGCCGCCAATTCCGCTGTGAGAGCCTCTACCTGGCCTTGGAGGCTGGTATAGGCGGTGGACAGTTCTTCCGATGCCTGGTTGAAGATACGAAACGCCTCCGCCAGGCGTTGCGACTCCGGCTGGGGCTGTTGGTCTGTTGCGACCTGCTGCGGTTGGGTTGTCATGGCGTGCCAGATGATTATCGGCAAATGATCGCAGATTCGTTAACCTGAAACAAGAAGAAACCCAAGCTTAAGCCTTGAAATACAGGTCAAACACCGCCTTTTTTCCCGGACATGCGGTGAATGGTCGGGGCATAATCCGCCAAGAAGTCATAATGGGCTTGAAATATCAACGAGCAACCCGGATCCTGAAAATATGGCCAGCGCTGAGCAAACCTTCACCCTACCTTTTTCCCTAGAGACCCTCACGAGCCTCTCCCCGGCACAGAAAATCGGCGCACTGGCGTCGGTGGCTTTCGCCATCGCGCTATTGGTCGGAGCCTGGATGTGGTCCAAGACCGTCGATTACAGCGTGCTGTTCTCCAACATTTCAGAACGCGATGGTGGTCAAATCATCGCCTCCTTGCAGCAAATGAACATCCCTTACAAATTCTCCGAAGGTGGCGGAGCAATTCTCGTTCCAGCTTCGCAAGTACATGACGCTCGCCTCAAACTCGCCTCTCAAGGACTGCCCAAGGGTGGCCTGGTTGGCTTCGAGGTCATGGAAACGCAGAAGCTCGGCTCGAGCCAGTTTCTCGAACAAATCAACTACCAACGCGCTCTTGAAGGTGAACTGGCGCGCTCGATCCAGTCTTTGAAGGCAGTCCAGGGAGCTCGCGTGCACCTGGCAATACCCAAGACCACGGCTTTCCTGCGCGACGAACAGAAGCCTTCCGCGTCGGTCGTACTCAATCTTTATCCGGGTCGCGCCCTGGAACCCAGCCAGGTGGCAGGAATCGTGCATCTGGTTTCCTCCAGCGTGCCGCAACTGACACCGTCCAGCATCAGCGTCATTGACCAGACCGGCAACTTGATCTCGCAGAGCCAGGATCCATTACGCGATGCCGGTCTCGACCCGTCCCAGCTCAAATATTTGCGAGAGCTGGAAATGAGCTACATCAAGCGTATCGAGGCGATCCTGGATCCGGTTGCCGGCGCCGAAAACGTGCGTGCCCAGGTTGCCGCCGACGTCGATTTCTCTCAGACCGAGCAAATGGCGGAAACCTACAAGCCCAACCCATCGCAGGAAGCCGCTATCCGCAGCCAGCAAACCGCCGAGTCCGGCAGCACTTCCCCGGGGGCCACCGGCGTGCCGGGGGCCCTTTCCAACCAGCCTCCGGTCCCGGCCACGGCGCCCATTACGATCCCCGCGGCCCCCGGGACACCGGGTGCCGCAGCCAACGCCGGCGCAACCTCGCTGCCGTTGAACACAACCAGGAACGCCACGGTCAATTACGAACTGGATAAGACGGTGAAACATACCAGGGGAGGCGGTGGCAGCATCAAGCGTCTTTCGGTAGCTGTCGTGGTCAATAACAAAAAGACGGCCAGCAAGGACGGCAAGGTCGGTTCGGCACCCTTTTCCGCCGCGGAGATGGGACAAATCAACGCCTTGGTACGCGAAGCCATGGGTTTCAACAAGGACCGCGGCGATTCCCTCAATGTCGCCAATGTCTCCTTTACCGCGACTGAAAAAGAGGTCGTTCCTCCCCCGCCGCTGTGGAAGGATCCGGACCTTATCGCCACGGCTCGTGAAGGTGTAAAATTCGTCTTGCTGCCGCTGCTGGTTTTCATCCTCTGGAGAAAGCTCGTCAAGCCGATGATCGACGACATGGTCGAAGCCCACGCCGCGGCCAAGAAGCAGCGCGAAATGGAACAAGTGGAAGCGGCCATTCCAAAAGTCAAGGAGATGGGTCGCACGCAACGGGCTTTCGAAGCGAAACTTGCCGGTGCGCGGGACTTGGCTAAACAGGAGCCGAAAGTGGTTGCCGACGTGATCAGGGACTGGGTCGCCGCTGAAGGCGAGGCGAAGTGAGTGAAGAAGTCGACAAGGGCGTAGAAAAGGGTGCCCTGTTGTTGCTCGCTCTCGGCGAGGATGAAGCCGCGGAAGTGCTGAAGCATCTGGGTCCGAAAGAAGTCAACAAGCTCGGCCATGCAATGGCCAAGCTGAAGGCGACACCCCGGGACAGGATCGAGGAAGTCCTGGATGAGCTGGACCATGACACCGAGCGCGGCACGGCGATCGCGGCCAACGAGGATCAGATTCGCTCGATGCTGGTCAAGGCGCTGGGCGATGACCGCGCCGCCAATCTGCTTTCGCGCATCATGCAGGGCAGCGACACGGCGGGCATCGAAGGCTTGAAGTGGATGGACGCGGACACAGTCGCCGACATGATCCGCAATGAACATCCGCAGATCATCGCCACCATTCTGGTCCACCTGGAATACGACCAGGTCGGCGAGATCCTCAAACTATTCACCGAGCGCCTGCGCAATGATGTGGTGCTGCGCATAGCCACTCTCGAAGGCGTTCAGCCGCAGGCACTGTTCGAATTGAACGACGTGATGGCGCGCCTCCTGGCCAGCTCCAGCAACATCAAGAAGGCCGCCATGGGTGGTGTCCGCCATGCCGCGGAGATTCTCAACTTCGTCGGTCAAACGACCGAGACCGCCATCATCGACAGCGTCCGCGAATACGACCCGGATTTGGCCCAGCAAATCCTCGACGAAATGTTCGTCTTCGAAAATCTGCTGGATGTCGACGACCGGGGCATACAACTGCTGCTACGCGAAATCCAGTCTGACTCCCTGATCATGGCATTGAAGGGATCTTCCGAGGAGTTGCGCGAAAAGATATTCAAGAACATGTCGTCGCGTGCATCCGAGATGCTCAAGGAAGACCTTGAAGCCAAAGGACCGGTCCGGCTGGCCGAGGTCGAGGTCGAACAGAAGGAAATTCTCAAGATCGCCCGCCGCCTCGCCGATGAGGGCCAGATCAACCTCGGTGGCGCCGGGTCTGATGAATACGTGTGAGGATCTGTCGTTTCCCGCGCAATTGCGGCTCTTAGACGGCTGAATCCATGGCTACCCATAACGCCGAAGGCAAGCTCACCGCATGGGAGCGTTGGGAACTTGCCAGTTTCGATGTTCCGACTGCGGCAATTGAGCAGGAGCCAGGCACTGAACCGGCCATCACCCTGGCGGTCGCCGAAGAGATTGAACGCCTGTTCCAACAGGCAAGAGAAACGGGCCATGCCGAGGGCCATGCAGCGGGCTTTTCGTCCGGTTATGGCGAGGGCCAAGTCCTGGCAAGATCGGAAGGCGCCCGCTTCGTCGAGTTGTCCACGAAGCTCGATAACGCCATGACCAGGTTTGAACAACAGGTGGCCAAAGACCTGCTCGACCTGGCGCTCGATGTGGCGCGCCAGGTGATCCGCCAGGCACTCGCCGTCAAGCCTGAACTGCTGCTTGAGGTGGTCCGCGAATCCTTGTCGCAAATGCCCCATGTGCACGTCACCGTACATCTGCATCCCGAGGATGCCTCGCTGGTTCGATCCTACCTGGGAGACCAGCTTTCGCACGCAGGTCACCGAATTCAGGAGGACCGGCAACTGGCGCGCGGCGATTGCCTGCTCGAATCCGGTGGCAGTCTGCTGGACGCCACCTTGGCCACGCGCTGGCGCCGGACGGTGGAGAATCTCGGGAGCAATGCCGCGTGGCTGCAAGCTTCGGCGGCAGAACAATCCGCAGTCAAGTCACCTGAAGATAGGGACCCACTGGCTGAGGCTGCGCCCAAGTGACGAGGCGAGAGTGCTGAAATCCCTTAAAGCGGGATTCGAGAATGAAAGACGAAAACATCCACCTCGCTAACTGGCAAGGGTTTCTTGCGGATTGCCGCAAGCTGACCTTGCGCGCTTCGCCTTTTCAGATATCCGGAAGGCTGACGCGCATCAACGGCCTGGTGATGGAAGCGGCGGGCATTAAACTTCCGCTCGGATCCGGCTGCCGCATCCAGGTCCCGGGCGGTGGCACGGTGGAAGCCGAAGTGGTCGGATTTTCCGGCGAAAAGCTGTTCATGATGCCGAGCGAGGATGTTTATGGTCTGGCGCCCGGAGCCCTGGTAACCTCGATCGAGAACCCACCACCGCTGCTGCGCGCCGGAGAACGCCTGCATGAGCACGTCAACACCGTCGACCGCGCCAAGCATGTCCCGGTCGGCGCAGCCTTACTCGGACGCGTGCTGGACGGCAACGGTCAGCCGCTCGACAATCTCGGTCCCGTTAACACCAAGCAATCGCGCTCGCTGCAAGGCACTGCGGTGAACCCGCTATCGCGTGCGCCCATCACCCGCAGCCTGGATGTCGGGATACGCACCATTAACTCGTTGCTGACCGTCGGCCGCGGCCAACGGCTTGGATTGTTCGCCGGCTCCGGTCTGGGGAAGAGCGTACTGCTCGGGATGATGGCCCGTTACACCGAGGCGGAGGTAATCGTGGTCGGACTGATCGGCGAACGCGGCCGCGAGGTCAAGGAGTTCATCGAGGAGATACTCGGCAAGGAAGGCCTGCGCCGTTCGGTGGTGGTTGCCGCGCCCGCCGACACCAGCCCGCTCATGCGCTTGCGCGGCGCCGCCTATGCCACCGCGATCGCCGAGCAATTCCGCGACGAGGGAAAACAGGTATTGTTGATCATGGACTCCCTGACGCGTTTCGCCATGGCTCAGAGGGAAATCGCCCTGGCCATCGGCGAGCCGCCAGTGACGCGCGGATATCCGCCTTCGGTGTTCGCACGTCTGCCGCAATTGGTGGAGCGCGCGGGAAACGGCGGCGAAGGTGGCGGCTCGATCACAGCCTTCTATACCGTCCTGGCCGAAGGCGACGACCAGCAGGATCCCATCGTCGATGCGGCGCGTGCGATCCTGGATGGACATCTGGTGCTGTCGCGCTACTTGGCGGATGCCGGTCACTATCCGGCGATCGACATCGAACAATCGATCTCGCGCGCCATGACCAACCTGATATCACCCTCGCACCTGGCACAGGTACACCGCTTCAAGCAACTCTATTCGCGCTTCCAACGTTCCCGCGACTTGATCGCGGTCGGCGCCTATGCCGCCGGCACCGACCCCCTGCTCGACCAGGCCATCGCCATGCAGGGCTCGCTTGAAGCCTTCATGCGCCAGGATTTGACTGAACGAGCAAGTTATCAGGACAGCTTGAGCAGGCTCAATCAGATGTTCGCCCCGACAGCATAGAATTAGCGACCTGATTCCAGAGTATCGACCCGTGGTCAAGCCATTTCCCCTGCAAACCCTGCTCGAACTCTCACAACTTCGCATGGACCAATCCGCCAAGCGGCTCGGGGAACTGCTGGCCGGAGAGCAGGAAGCCGGGGCGCGACTGATCCTGCTACAGCAATACCGGGATGAATACAACGAGCGCTTTGTTGCTGCCGCGCAAAGCGGGATCGGCCGCGATGCCTGGAGCAACTATCAAGCCTTCCTGGCCCGCCTTGACGACGCCATCATGCAAGCCCAGGCCATGGTGGCCCAGTCCAAGCAGCGCACAGCGGATGGACAGCGCGAATTGGCGGCTAAACACGGCAAAGTGAAAGCGTTCGATACGCTATCGCAACGGCACCGCAGTCGCGAATTGAATATTGAAAACCGCAAGGAACAGAAAATGCAGGATGAGCACGCGGCCCGGCGTTACCAGGTACGCGACGAAGAAGAATAGAGGCAAGGCACTACAACTGGCACGCTGTTTGCTCGGTGATGGGCATTAGGCAGAAACTCATCTGCTGCTTGCAAAGGACAGCCTCATGCCGGGAATGACGACCATGCCGATCTTGCAATCGGCTCCGCCTGCAAGCAGTAGCCGGCCGCCTAGTGGAAGCGTCGCGCCGGCGACCGCTGCGGACACACCGGATATACCAAACGCAGCGAATATCGCCAACAACCCAAATGCGGCGAACGCCGCCAAAACGTCATCGTCAAGCACGGCGCCGAGCACCGAAGCCGGGAATACCCCCGAATCATTCGCCGATGCCTTGCAGCGCCAGTTGGCCCAAACCAGTTCTACCGACGCGCCGGTCCCTGAGTCACTTCGCCTTCCCGGCCTGGCACTGTTGATTCAGCCTGCTTCCAGCGCAACAGCCGGAATATCGATACGGCCGGCAACGGGTGAAACCTTGTTGGGCGATTTTTCCGGACTCGCGGATCGACAATCTTCCAGCGCCGACGTCCCGGCGGTATCCGGCGATCCGGTCGCCACGGAACTCATCCAAGACCTGCCTGCCGCCGCGGATCTCAATAGCAATCTTAGCAACGCCAAGATCGTCCCGGAACATCTCCGGAACCCCGCCGTCGCCGATTTGGTTCCCCAAGCCCCGCAAGGTGATAAGCCAGCGGTAATCGATGCCGTATCGAGCGACCCCACCCCTCAATGGGCAGGGTCGGCGAAGGAAGACGATGGTCCCCGGGAAATGCCCCCGGACGGGCTGGCTTCCATCGCGTCATTCGTGCAATCGTTACAGCCACGTGAAAGCGTCAAGCCGGAGCCTGAAGCGACGGCGGACGATACCTCCCCCAGTGGCAGCGGGTTGCCCCTGACACCCGCATTGGCGGCAGCGGTCATGGCACAGTCAAACATCGACAAGGAGCCTCCACCGGCCACGACTTCCGAAATATCGGCGGCAGCCGGCAGATCGGCAGAATTTGCCGCGACACAGACAATATTGGCCGAGGCTCCTTCGAGCAACACCGGCCAAAGTAGATCCAGCGTCCCCGAGCAGAGTTTTGAGGCCTTGCTGGCCGCCGCCCAGACATTCAGCCAGCACCGCAACAACGGCGTTCTTGCGGCAAACACCCCCGGCGTTCCCTTGCCAGTTCATACTCCCGTTGGCACGCGCGGCTGGGATGGTGAAATCAGTGACAAGCTGGTGTGGATGGTTGGACGTCAGGAACAACGTGCCGAACTGGTACTCAACCCGCCGCAGATGGGCCGTATCGAGGTTTCAATATCAGTGAACGACGGCCAGACCAGTGCCCTGTTTGCTTCGGCCAATCCTGCCGTACGCGACGCCCTGGAAGCCGCTCTGCCACGTCTGCGTGAAATTCTCGCCGATGCCGGCATCAATCTCGGACAGACGCAGGTCGGCGCGGACACGGGCAACAATGCCGGCAACTCATCGACAAATAGTGCGGAAAACAGGGATAATCCAAGACGTGATTTGAGCAAAGACCAACCACCACCCGGCGATAAGATCCTGCGGCAGCTCGATGCGCCCCAGTGGCTCAAGCGGGGTAACGGCTTGGTCGACACATTTGCTTGAACGCCACAGACGATCCTGAGAGGCTGCCAGGCGCCAGGACCACATTCGACGGACAGTTATCGTTAGGAGTAATGGATGGCCAAGGCCCCAGACAAGCAGGAAAAACAGGCCGCGGAAGCCGCACCGGCCAAGAGCAAGAAACTGGTCATCATCATTGTCGTCGCCCTGGTGTTGGTGCTGGCGATTGGTGGTGGCGTGACTTTTCTCCTGTTGAAGAAATCCAGGACTGCGGCAGACGATGGAGAGTCGGACGTCAAGCAACATGAGGTAAAGCCGGTATTCGTGAAGCTTGAGTCGTTCACCGTCAAGCTACAGCCCGATGAAGGCAAGCAAGAGCAGCAATTCATGCAGACCGTGCCGGAGCTCAAGGTACGCGATGCGCTGATCGCGGAAAAAGCCAAGACCTACATGCCGGAAATTCGCCACAATATCCTATTGCTGCTGTCGAGCAGAAGGCCCTCGGATCTGGCGACACCGCAAGGAATGGAGAAGCTCTCGGTGGATATCCGCAATGTCACCAACAATATCCTCGACGACGGCGCCAAGAAGCCTGCCGAAAAAGGCAAGGCACCCGCCGATAAGGGCAAAGTCGATCCCGACGACGCGGTGCAGGCAGTATTGTTTTCGACGTTCATCGTCCAATGACCCCAGGATAGGGCATGAGCCAGGATTTTCTCTCTCAGGAAGAAGTTGACGCGCTGTTAAAGGGCGTCACCGGCGAGGTCGAGGAATCCGCGGGTACCGAGGGAGGCGAAGGCGCCGCCGTCAAATCCTACGATATCGGGCGCCAGGAGCGCATCGTGCGCGGCCGCATGCCGACGCTCGAACTCATCAACGAACGCTTTGCGCGCTTCTTGCGTATCGGCTTGTTCAACTATATGCGCCGCAATGCGGAGATTTCGGTCGGGCCGGTGCGTGTCCAGAAATACAGCGAATTCATCCGCAACCTGGTGGTTCCGACCAACCTTAACCTGGTCCAGGTAAAACCGCTACGGGGAACGGGCCTGATTGTGCTGGACCCCAACTTGGTGTTCCTGGTGGTCGACAACATGTTCGGCGGCGACGGCCGTTTTCACAACCGCGTCGAAGGACGCGATTTCACGGCGACCGAACAACGTATCATCCAGGGCCTGCTTGGCGTGATATTCACCGAATATGAAAAATCCTGGAAGCCGGTGTATGAGCTGAGCTTCGAATATATGCGCTCGGAAATGAACACGCAGTTCGCCAATATTGCCACGCCGGCGGAGGTAGTCGTCGCCGTCACCTTCAATATCGAATTTTCCGGCGCATCCTCGGAAATGCATATCTGCCTGCCGTATTCGATGGTCGAGCCGATCCGTGAAGTGCTCTATAGCGCCATGCATAGCGACCAGGTGTCCTCCGACAAACGCTGGACTTCCATGCTGCGGCGCCAGCTGAAGAAAGCCGAAGTGGAGCTTGTGGTGCCACTTGCGTCCCGTCAAATCACGCTCGGCGAAATCATGAAGATGAAAGTCGGCGACATCATCCCGATTCCCGTCCCGGATCAGATCGATGTTTTGGTGAATGGCAATCCGGTGATGAAGGCCAATTATGGCGTCAGCAGCGGCCAATATGCCGTGAAGATAGACCACTTCCTGAAAGAGGAAGAAGAGAATGAAACCTCACCCCAGTAGGAGCAGATGATGAGCGAAGAAGACCAGGTATCCGAGGACGACTGGGCGGCGGCGATGGGCGAGCAGGCGCAGGCTGAAGCGGCTCCTGCCGCGGCCCCTGCCGCCGCGGCGACGGCCAAGGTTTTCGAGCAATTCACCGAGGGCACCGACAAGCACGGCAATATGAGTGACTTCGGCATGATCCTCGACATTCCAGTCAGCCTGACGGTGGAACTTGGCCGCACTCATATTTCCATCCGGGATTTGCTGCAATTGGCGCATGGCTCCGTGGTGGAACTCGACGGTCTGGCGGGCGAACCCATGGTGGTGCTGGTCAACGGCACCCTGATCGCCCAGGGCGAAGTCGTCGTCGTCAACGACAAGTTCGGCATCCGCCTCACCGATATTGCCACGCCGTCGGAGCGTTTGAATAAGCTCAATCGTTGATGGCAGCGCCGGCACCTCCGTCAGAGCCCAACGACGGACAAAGAAATACCCGTGAATAGACCCCGCTTTTGCCCTCTGATCAAAGCCTATCGGGGGTCGTAGCGCGCTAAGCTGGCATGATCGAGAAACATGCCGGACTATGTATACGCGCACTCCCATAACATTTCTGAGTCTGTGCATGGCGGCGCCCGGCGCCGCCATGGCCCAGGCGGCGACGCCAGCAGCGGAACTCGGCGGCAATATCCTGCAGGTAATCCTCAGCCTGATCGTCGTTGTAGTATTGCTGTTCGGCAGCCTGTATGTGCTCAAACGGCTTTCGGCGCCACGCGGAGTGGCGGCCGGCCTGCTGCGAGTCATCGGCGCAGCGGCAGTCGGCTCGCGTGAGCGAGTGGTCGTGGTAGAAATAGCCGATACCTGGCTGGTCCTTGGGGTGACCCCTGGCAGTGTCACCGCGCTGCATCAGTTGCCGCGTCAGACGCTGCCATCCGTCGATGAAACGGGCTCACCCGGAAAGGATTTCGCCGGCTGGCTGAAGCAGGTCATGGACCGTCGTAATGCGGACTAACCGCAAATACCTGCTGCTGTCATTGCTGTTCGTACCGGCGCTCGCCGCTGCCCAGGCGCTACCGGCGCTGACCAGCACGCCGGCCACAGGAGGAGGCACGCAGTGGTCGTTGTCGATCCAGACCTTGCTGCTGCTGACGGGCCTGACTTTTCTGCCGGCGTTGCTGTTGATGATGACAAGTTTCACCCGCATCATCATCGTGCTATCCCTGTTGCGACACGCGCTGGGCACCCAGACCGCACCACCGAACCAGGTGCTGGTCGGGCTGGCCATGTTTCTCACCTTCTTCATCATGGCGCCGGTGGCCGACAAGGTCTATACCGACGCCTACCTGCCATTGGCCGAGAGCAAGATCGGCTTCATCGAGGCCCTGGATCGCGGCGCCATACCGTTGCGCGGCTTCATGCTCAAACAGACACGCGAGCCCGATCTGGCCCTATTTACCAAGATCGCCAAGCAGCCGAAACCCGCATCCGCCGACCAGGTGCCGATGCGGGTGCTGATTCCGGCATTCGTCACCAGCGAATTGAAAACTGCTTTCCAGATCGGTTTTATCGTATTCATTCCGTTTCTCATTATCGACATGGTCGTAGCCTCGGTATTGATGTCGATGGGCATGATGATGATGTCCCCGGTGATCGTCGCCCTGCCCTTCAAGATCATGTTGTTCGTGCTCGTCGACGGCTGGAATTTGTTGATCGGTTCTCTTGTGCAAAGTTTTGGATAAGGATTTCCCATGACGCCCACTACTGTCATCAACATCGGCCGCGAGGCCCTTGAAATTACCCTCCTCATCTCGGCGCCGCTGTTCATCGCCGCGCTCGTAACCGGATTGCTGATCAGCGTCTTTCAGGCGGCCACCCAGATCAACGAAGCGACGCTATCCTTCGTCCCCAAGCTGTTGATGATTTTCGTCACGCTGATCGTCGCCGGTCCCTGGATGCTGACGTTGATGACCGATTACATTCGCCGGTTGTTCGAAAGCATTCCCAGCATCATCGGTTAAGCAGCGCGCGCCGATATTTCTTCGCACTGACGGGCGCACCTGCTCAGACCCGGTGATCTCTTTCTCTTCCGCTCAACTGGACAGCTGGCTGGCGGTCTTCATATTTCCGCTGGCGCGCATACTGGCAATGATGGCGTCAGCGCCGGTATTCAGCAGCGAAGGCGTACCGACCCAAATCCGGCTGGTCATCGGCCTGGCGATAGGCCTCGGACTATCGCCGGCCCTGCCGCCCATGCCATCCATTGCACCCGGATCCTGGCTGGGAATCGCCGTATTGGGGCAGCAAGTCTTGATTGGGGTCACGCTGGGGTTTGCCATGCGCATCGTGTTTTCTGCGGTGGACATGGCGGGCGAACTGATCGGACTACAGATGGGTCTGTCTTTCGCCACCTTCTATGACCCGCAGACGTCCTCGCAAACGCCCGTGGTCAGCGAATTCCTCAGTCTGTTGGCGACTTTGCTGTTCCTGGCGATGAATGGTCATCTGCTGATCCTGTCGGTGCTGGCCGAAAGCTTCAGTCTGTTGCCGGTATCTGCGACCCCGTTTGCCGCCAAGGGTTTTTCCGCATTGCTGGCGTGGGCAGCGGTGTTGTTCTCGGCAGGGCTGATGCTGGCGTTGCCGCTGATCGCAGCACTGCTGATCGCCAACATTTCACTCGGCGTTCTGGCACGCATCGCCCCGGCGTTGAATATTTTCGCCGTGGGCTTTCCCGTGACCATCGCCTCCGGTTTTGCCGTAATGCTGCTGTCACTGCCGTATTTCGGCGCGGCGCTGGAGAGACTCTACGATCGGGGATTCTTCGCGCTTTCGGGAATAATTCGGGCTGGCGGCGCTCTGCCTTGACCAGTGCCCGTAGTTGAGTCTGGGGTGCCAGTGCCCGCGTTTGATACTGGGGTGATCGAACCGGAGTCAATACCCGCACCTGTCAGCCGGATCACTCCCTGGGCCACGCGTTGTGAGCCGAGCACCGACGATTCCAGGCTTTCGCTGTATTCCAATAATTCGTATCCTTCATAACCACCGCGCTGCACCAACTCCTTGGCACGACGATGCAGGACGGACCGCGCCTCGCCGGCGCCACCCGCATAGATGCGCTTCATCTTCAACGCCAAGTGAAATTGGCTCTTGGGCAGGGGAGCTTCCTCGATATCCCAGTTCGGCGCATACGGATCGAGAATCAGATATGCTGCGCCCGCATATCCTCCCCAATACACGATTTTTTCCAGAGGGATGGCGAGCGACGGGGTAATCTGAAACGAGGTATCCGGAATGACACTGCCGGTTCGCGGGACATCTCCGGTCAACCGGGAAGTAAATCCGGTACAGCCCGAAATGCCCGTCAGCGTGGCGAACAGCGCGAGAAGTCTGACGAGGTATCCCGGTTTCAAATCAGACATAGTTGAACAAGGACAGCCGTGAAATATTGACGAAGGATTTCTGCGCCGCCTCGAGTTCCGTCTGATGGCGCGTCAAATCGGTGATGGCAGAGGCGTAATCGAGATCCTGCAAACCGGAGAGGGTTGTCTCATATTGCAGATCCATGTCCTGAGTAACGCCGTCAAGCGCATCCAGCTCCCCCATGCGCGATCCGACCGATGCCCGTACCACCAGGTTTCTGTCCAGCGCCCTGTCCAGATTATTGATCACCGAACCGAGTTCATTGTGCAAGGCAATCTTGGTGCTGCCGCCTGGGTTGTCCGGTGCTTCCAGTGCGGTGATCAAGCGTCCGACGGTTGAAAATACGCTCTCGCTGCTGCTGTTGTTGAGGACGAATACGTCGCCGCTGGCGGGGGTACCGCTGATCGTCACGGACACCCCGAAGTCTCCATAGGCAGGTGCCAGGCCGCTAAACGCGATGGAGTCGCCATCCTTGAACTTATGGGTATACGTGCTGTTGGCGACCCCACTGGTCGAAGCCGTGTCGGTAAATAGGGATTTCTCGGTCTTGCTATCGACCAGATCGTAATACTGGACGGCGGGCTTGGTGGAAGTGTCATTCCAGAAGCGTATTTCCAGCTTGCCGCTGTTGGCGGGGTCGTTCCATTTCGCCGCATCCAGGATCTCGCCGGCACCGATGATGCCCGTCCCGGCGTTGATCGCCGGGGCCAGCTTTGGCGAAGTGACAAAATACCCGTTGCCGGTGATGTCCGTGCTGCTCTTGATGGTGAATGTATCGCCCGTTGCCGGGGTGCCAGTGACTGTCACGGTGGCGCCGTAATCAAATGTCCCCGGACTGTTCAGAGCAATCGGCGATCCGCTGGTGAAGGGATTGGTATAACTGCCGCCACTTCCGGTAGTCGAGGTCAATCCGGTAAACGCAGAGTTTCCGGAGTTGGCATCGACCAGATCATAGTAGATGGAAGCATCCGCCGGATCGGTCCAGAAGCGAAGTTCGAGATTGCCGCTATTGGCGGAGGAACTCCATTTGAAAGCGGCCAGGGGATCAAGAGGATCGAGTTGTCCCTTGTCAATAGTGGCCCGTGCGGAACCGCCAACCTGCGTCTTGATGGAGGTTGAAATTGTTGTTGCGGTACGTTGTAGAGCAAAGACGTCCCCCGTCTGCGGCGCCCCGGAAATTGTGACGGTTGCGCCAAAATCACGCGCAGCGCCATCGCTGATATCGATCGGCACGTTGCTGGCATAGGGATTGGTGTAGCTGCCTCCCAGGCCTGTCGCGGACCGTGTGCCGGTGAAGATCGAGTTGCCGGTGCCATCAACCAAGTCATAGTAAGCCTGGACGCCGTTTCCCAGCACATCGGCGGAATCGACCCAGAATCTCAATTCGAGGTTGCCCGTCACCGCCGGCGGGTCGCTAACTGTGGTGTCCTCCACGGCAATTCCGGTCGCATTTATGGAGCGTTGCGACTGTGCTCCGGTAACAAAGACACCGTTTCCGTTCTTGATATTCATGAATATGCTGCTGCCCGACTCACTCACCGGGAGATTGCGCGAACTCGACACGCGCAAGGCGCGCTGCCCCTCATCGCCTTGATAAACGACGCTGCTTTCAACGCTGCCGGAGAAGGGCTTGTTCGATCCCTGATATCCGGAAAACAGGTATTGCCCGGTTCCGTCGGTGCTGTTGCCAAGCCCGATCAACTCGTCAAAGTGGGCGCGCAGTTCATTGGAAATCGAGCGCAAGTCGCTGGAGGACAGCGCAGCATCGCCGGCCTGCACGGCAAGCTCACGTACTCGGGTGAGAACATCGGCAGCGGCGGACAATTGACTGTCGACCAGGCTCATGGTGCTTTTTGCGCTGCCTTGGGTCACCCCATACGCGGTATTGATTCCCTTGGCCTGGCCGATTTCCAGCGCCCGCGCGGCGGCGACCGGATCCTCTGAGGGCGACAACATCCTGCGTCCCGTGGCAAGCTGTTGCTGGGTATGCAACAGGGTGCTCGTCTGACCCTGAACGGAACGGACGCCGCTATCGTAAATCATACTGGTGCTGATGCGCATATCTGTCTCCGCTGACCTAATTGGCTTGGCTATCTTCCAAGTGCCAGTATTTCTGCAAAAAGCTTGCTCGCAACATCGATCATTTTCGCCGACGCCTGGTAGGCTTGTTGATAGCGAATCAGGTTCGCCGCCTCCTCGTCCAGGTTGACCCCCGAGGCAGACTGTATGAAGTCCTGCCCCTGCTTGACCAGAGTCTCCTGGGCTTTGGATGCGACGTCCACCTCACGCGCCTTGTTGCCGATCTGGCTGACGATTTGGGAATAGGATGATTGGTAGGTCGCCGTGCCGCCAGCCATCGTATTCATGGTCTGTAGATTTCCGAGCAACAGCGCGTTACGATTATCTGAAACGCCACTCGGATTCGGCCCGACCGAGAAAGTGTCGCCATTGATCGGCGCGCCGCTGATGCTGAAACTGATACCGTTGAAGGCAATAGTGGCCTCCGACGTATATGCTATGTAGTCGGTTGGCTGCGCTATCGTGTAGCTCGTTGCCGCACCGCTGCGTGGTGTCACCGTCACCACACTGCCCACCGGCAATCCGGTCAGGCGTGCCGGCAAGGCCAGGCTGGTCACCGGATCAGTGCCAGCCTGAAGGTACTTGAGGGTAATCTCGCCGGATGGCAGACTCTCGGTGCGGCTCAGGATGCCTGTTCCCAGTACGGCATCACCCAAATTCGTGGCGGTTTGAGTGAAGCTCGGGGTCAGTGCAATGGAACCGCCCGAGAGCGCCGACGTCACTTGTATCAGATTGTTCTGTGCCAGCGTCACGTTGACATTGCCCGCGCCAAGCGCCGCGTTGATGTCGCTTTGCATCTGGGTGACTATGGATGCCGGCGTGCTATATACGCCCGGGGTCAGGGTAATCGTGACCGCACCGCCCCCATCCACATCAATATTAAACTGATCATTGACTCCGGCAGCGACGGTTAATGGCACCTTCGGAACAGTGCCACCCACCACGCCGTCTGTCGTTGCTGCCGGCACGCCAAACAGTGGTGTGAATAACGGCGGGACAATCTTGAAAACATCCCCATCTTCGGGCGGCCCCGAACCGTCAGTGATGGATACCGCCACATTATTGAAACTGATGCTGGCCCCGGACGTATAGGGTATCCGCATGGTTGGACTGTTGATCTTGTAGGTTTTTCCCGCAACATCAACCGTCGTGCCCACCGGAAAGCCGATCAGGCTGTTGCTCGATGCTTCATAGCTGATGGAAACCGTTGCCGCCAGCACCGCGGCCGTATTGCTGACCACGCCGGCACTGATCTCCGCGGTGCCGGCGTTGGCGACGGTGGCGCTGGTGCGTAGCGGGGCGGCCAGCGCGATGTTGCGCGAGTCATTGACCAGCATCGAAATATCCCGAGCGCCGAAGCGGGTCGGGCGAATCAGGAACGTGTCGCCGACGCTCATCGAGCCAATACCGCTCATGGCCAGATTGAAACCTTGAGGCTGATTGGCGTTGACTTGCGACATCAGGCTCGCCATCGCCTCGGGCTGGTTGTTGCCGCTGCCGCTCCAGGTAACGTTGTCGGATAGCCGCGTCAGCCTCACCGTGTTCGTCGCAGTCAGGCTTAGCCGGTAGTCGCTGGCCGTCAGGTCGGCATAATTGTCGAAACTTAACGTCAGCTTGCCGTTGCCGGAATTCCCTGTGTTGGCCAATATCAGTTGTCCGGATTGCGGCACGTCGAAGAAGTTCTGGCCCAGGGCGCCGGACAGGTCCTGGCCAAGTTTGTGTTGGGCATTGAACGTCGCGCCAAATACAGTGGCGATGCGACCCAAGCCGTTTTGCGCGGAATCCAGGGTCTCGGAACGAAACTGCAAGAGCCCGCCGAGCTTTCCACCATTGATCAGCGACTCGGGAATATGGGTGAACGTTCCATTGACATCCTGCAAGGTGATCTCGATGCGCGTCAAGTCCTCCAGCGAGGCCGCCGCATGCAACCGAAAGCTGGACGACCCCACCAGCAGGGGCTGGCCGCTGCCGAAAAATACGCTGATGGTTCCATCGGACTCTGTCTGCGTGTTGATGCGAATTTCCTTGTTGAGATCGGATACGATCTGATCGCGCTGGTCGTAGAGATCGTTCGCCGGCAACGCCGCGCCGGCAATCTGGGCATTGATGATGCGTTGGTTGAGGTCATTCAGTTGTTGCACGTAGGAATTGACGACGCTCGCTTCGGCCGCCACTTGCTGGTTGATCCCGGAACGTATGTCGTCGATGCGCTGATTGACGGATTGGAAGCGCGCCACCAAACCCTGCCCCGCCGAAAGCAGCGCCTGCCGTGCCGGGATCGAGGAGGGGTTGGCGGCGGCTTCTTCCACCGCACTGAAGAACGCCTGCATGCCAGGACTCAAGCCGGCGTTGGGATCGGCCAGCATATTGTCGATTTGCGCAATCTCGGTCGAATAGGCGTTGAGCTGTGCTGCCGAAGTTTCGGTATTCAACACCTGCCGGGCCTGAAAGTCGCTATATATCCTGACGATGTTGGATACCACGGTACCCTGGCCGAAGAAACCGGCGCTGGAGAACATCGGGGTATTGGTGGTCTGGACGATGGTCTGGCGGTTATAGCCGCGCGTCGAGGCATTGGCGATGTTATGCCCGGTGGTTTGCATCCCCATCTGTGCCGCAATTAGTCCGGTGACGCCGGTACTGACCAAACTCATGATTTCTTCCGATCCTCAGGATCATCGGCAACAATTGCCGAAAGTTGAGTGTTCGGAATCAGATACGCAACCTCCGTGCCATGCATGCCCCGCGGGTACATGTGCCCCGCGGGTATGCATGCCCCGCGGGTACATGTGCCCAGCCACCTCTTCGGGTGGTTCCGCCCTCCGAGCTTCTACGGGTATAAACGGAGGTGCTCGGGAAACGAATCAGCACCCCAGACCGAAAAAGCGGGCACTGGTGCCCGACTTTCGGTCTAGGGTGCTAGCTATTCAGGCTTAGCCTCAAGGTGTTGCCGCCGATGATGCGTTCAAGCTTGGCGGCGTACATCGGATCGGTCGCATAGCCGGCCTTTTGCAAGCCTCTGGCGAATACGGAAGGATCCTGGCTACCGACCACGGCGGCATAACGCGGATTGGAAGTCAGCAGGCTGGCGTAATCGCGAAAGGCCTCGGCATACGAAGGATAGGCACGGAAACGTTCAACCTGCTTTTGAGGCGAGCCATCCACATATTCGCTGGTCACCGACTCAATCACCGCGCCGCTCCAGTTCTTGCCCGCCTTGATTCCAAACAGGTTGTAGCTCGGGCGACCATCGCTGAAGCGCGGTTCCGATTTGCCCCAGCCTGTCTCCAGGGCTGCCTGGGCAACCATGAAATGCGCGGGTATTCCCGTTGCGCGGCTGGCTTCATAGGCATGCGGCCAGACACGATTGACGAACTCGCGGGAGGCGGGTGGAGCGCTATCGATTGAGGGCAAATTATCGAGACTGGTGAGTCCCCCACCGCTCCGGGGTAATGGCATGGAGACAGGGGCTGCGGGCAGCAAATACGGCTGAGCCGGCGGTGCGAGGGGCAGGTCGCCGAGCGACTGCGGATCGATGTTGGCGCGCGACAACTGCCTCTCGATCATCGCGGCCAATCCAGTACCTTTCCCCTTGGCGGAAAGCACCTGCGCCAGTTGCTGGTCAAGCAGCGATTCGTACATGCGCGATTGGTCACTATCGAACATGCCCTCGTGCGGTGTCGCCTCACGCATGGACTTCAGCACTATTTGCAGAAACAAGGCCTCGAATTGCTGTGCCGCCTGTTTGATTCCCTGCGGTGAATTCTCGTGAACCTGGCGCTTCAGGTCGGCAAGCCCCTTGACGTCAAGTGAAAATTGGTTGGAAAGATCCGGGATAGCCATGGTTTCAGGCTACGCCAGTCGCACCGTGCCAACTGCGGAGAGAAGAAGGGACTTTGCCCGGCAATTCATGCCTTGCATCGATGGGCCGATACATCGCCAGATCCCCGGCTGAAGATTTCGTGGTATCGGTTGAGGAGCGCTCTTAGATTATCTCCAGCTCGGCGCGCAACGCCCCGGATGACTTCATCGCCTGAAGGATGGCAATCAAGTCCTGGGGATTGGTGCCGATGGCATTGAGGGCCTTGACGACATCGGCAAGATTCGCTCCTCCCCTGACATTCAACAGCTTGCCGCTTTCCTGCTTGATGTCGATCTGCGCGTTGGTCACGCCGGTGGTCTGGCCAGCGGCAAGAGGATTAGGTTGGCTCACGGCATTGTCAGCGGTCACGGTTACCGACAGATTGCCATGCGCCACCGCGCAATTATCCAGGGTCACCGACTGATTCATCACCACCGAGCCGGTACGGCCGTTAACGATAATCTTGGCGGCCATCTGGGAAGGCCTCAGTTCAAGGCTCTCGATTCGTCCGAGAAACGCCACCCGCTCGTCCGGATTAACCGGCGCCTTTACCCTGACCTGTCGGCCATCGGCTGCACTTGCGGCTCCGGGCACTGCCTGGTTGATGACCTCGACCATCTTTTGCATGGTGCCAAAATCCGTCGTATTCAGGTCGAAGTAGACAAACTCGCCTTGGCCTATCGGCATTGGCACTTCGCGCTCGACGGTGGCTCCTCCGGCAATGCGGCCCACCGACAAATGATTGAGTACTGCGCTACTGCCGGCGGCGGCGGCGCCTGCGCCGCTGACCAGAACGTTGCCTTGGGCCATCGCATAGGTGCCGCCATCGGCACCTTTGAGGGGAGTGAGAATCAGCGTGCCACCGCGCAAGGACTTGGCATTGCCCATTGATGATACGGTAATGTCGAGTTGCTGGCCCGGGCGCGCAAACGGCGGCAGGGAGGCTGTCACCATCACCGCGGCGACGTTCTTCAATTGCAGGTTCGTTCCTGGCGGCAGGGTCACACCCATGTTCGACAGCATGCTGATGATGCTCTGGATGGTGAAGGGCGTTTGGGTGGTTTGGTCGCCGCTGCCATCCAGCCCCACGACGATGCCATAACCGACCAACTGGTTGCTACGAACGCCGGCGACCGAGGCCAGATCCTTGATTCTCTCGGCATGAACCGGCTGGCTCAACACCAGGGCGCTGAGCAAGCAAAGGATGGCTAGGACCACGTCAAATCTGTTCGTGTTTTTCATCATCGAATCCGCTCAAAAAGGAAGGAAACTCAAGAAGAAGCGTCCCAGCCAACCCATCGCCTGGGCCGAATCGATGAAGCCGTTGGCCTTGTATTCGATACGCGCATCGGCCACCTGCGTCGACTGTACGGTATTGGTCGCCGTGATGGTGGTCGGATTGATCACCCCGGAGAAGCGGATGAATTCCTCCCCTTCCTTGAGCCCAATCTGCTTCTCGCCCGACACCAGCAGGTTACCGTTGCCGAGCACTTCAATCACGGTGACGGTGATGGCACTGGTGAAATCATTGGCGGAAGTATTTTGACCCTTGCCGCCGAAATCATTGGTACTTGACGCCGACAGCGCGGTGCCCTGTACACCCTTTAGGGGTAAGCCGACAACGGTGGGCACCGACGCTTCGATACTCTGGGAACGCGACGTCTTGTTTTCGGAATTCTTTGAAGCGGAGGTCTTTTCGGCGATGTTGATCGTGATCGTATCGCCGACAAATCGTGCGCGCCGGTCTTCGAACAGCGGACGCATCGAAGCGATGCTGTAGATTGCGCCATTGAGCGGAGCCGCAGCATGGCGCGGCTCCGGCCGGGCGGTCATCGGTTGCGCCACGCTGGTCGGCGGAGTGGTCGTAACACAACCGCCGAGCACCAGTCCGGCGACGAATGGCAGCATCATGAGCCTGAAATTATTCATGTTGATCTTTCTCACAGTTGGCTCAATTTCGCCAGCATCTGATCGGATGTCGTGATGGCCTTCGAGTTGATCTCGTAGGCACGCTGGGTCTGAATCATGTTCACCAATTCTTCGGCGACATTCACATTCGAGGTTTCGACGTAGCCCTGATTAAGCAAACCGGTCCCGTTGGTGCCCGGCGTATTGGGTGTGGGCGTGCCACTGGAGGCCGTTTCGACGAACAGATTTTCTCCGGCACTCTGCAACCCGCCGGAATTGACGAAACTGGCCAATTGGATGGTTCCAATTTGAGTCGGCGTCGTGGCGCCCGCCTGTAGCACACTCACCACGCCATCCCGGCTGATGGTGACAGATATGGCATTGTTAGGTATGGTCAGCGCGGGCGACAGAGGATAGCCACTGGAGGTGACCATCTGTCCGGTGCCGTCTTTCTGGAAAGAACCATCGCGGGTGTAAGCGAGCGTACCGTCAGGCATCTGGATCTGAAAGAATCCCTGGCCGTTGATGGCGATATCCAGAGGATTGCTGGTCTGGTTCAGGCTACCTTGGGTAAAGATCCTTTCCGTCGCGACCGGCTTCACGCCGGTGCCAAGTTGCAGGCCGGACGGAATGGCCGTTTGTTGGGACGATTGCGCGCCCGGTTGGCGCAATGTCTGATAGAGCAGATCCTCGAATACCGCGCGCGCCCGCTTGAAGCCATTGGTGCTGACGTTCGCCAGGTTGTTCGAAATGACGTCGAGCTGCGTCTGCTGCGCATCGAGTCCGGTCTTGGCGATCCAAAGCGAGCGGATCATGGCCTACTCCTAGAGGTTGGTGATGACCTGCGTTGCCGCGCGGTCGTTGGCATCCGCCGTGGTAAGCGCCTTCATCTGCATTTCGAAGTGACGCGCCAGGGAAATCATGTTAACCATCTGTTCCACCGGATTGACGTTGCTGCCTTCGAGATAACCGCCGGCCAGCGTCACCTTCGGATCAATCTCGGCGGCGAACCCTCCGCGTTGTCGGAACAGACCGTCGCCGCCCCGTTCGAGATTGGCTTCAGGCGGGTTGACCAGCTTGATCCGTCCGATCGCATTCACGGTATTCTGCGCGCCGGTTTCGGGGACCACCGAAACGGTACCATCGTTGGCGATGGTGATCTTGACATCGGGCGGGACCGTGATCGCGCCCCCGTCGCCTTGCAACGGAATGCCATTTCGCGTCTGGAGCACTCCGTTGGCACTGAGCTCGAAGTTGCCGTTACGCGTGTAAGCCTCGCTACCGTCCGGCATGGCGAGCGCGATCCAGCCCTGCCCTTGCACCGCGACATCCAGGGAGCGCGCGGTCATTTGCAGGGGACCCGGCATATAGTTGGTGTGGGTGCTGGCATCGACCACGAAGGCGCGGGTCGGCAAGGCACTCGGACTGGGAGAGTTTGCCGCACCGGGAAGCACCTGGACCGCCCGCAGACGATGCTCTTCGGCGCGATAACCGGTCGAAGTGGCGTTCGCCAGATTGTGCGATACCGCAGCCTGGCGACCCAGGGTCTGGGATGCGCCACTCATCGCGGTGTAGATCAGACGATCCATGCCAACCTCGGATTAATATGAAACCCAGTTACGAAGCGCCCCGTAACCCATGAGCGTAGCGAACAGTTTGTAACCCCCGCCCGGGCGGGGGGCGGGGGTGGGGACGTAAATTCCGTCTTTGACGATTTCATGGCACGGGGGTCGTCTGACGACTATGCGAGTTAACGCAGATTGACCAGCGTCTGCAACACCTGGTCGATGGTCTTGATGGTCTGTGCGCTGGCCTGATAGGCACGCTGCTGAGTGATCATCGCCACCAGTTCGCCGGTCAGGTCGACATTGGACTCCTCGACCGCACCCGACTGGACTGTTCCGAGGCTGCCTGAGCCTGGCGTGCCCGGAATGGGCTGGCCCGAGGCGGCCGTCTCCACCCATTGGTTGCCGCCCATGGATTGCAGGCCATTCGGATTGGTGAAAGTCGCCAGCACGATCTGGCCCAGATTGCGCGACTTTCCGTTCGAATAGTTGCCCTGCACCGTGCCGTCCGCCGAAATGCTCAACCCGGAAATCTTCCCGGACGTGTATCCGTCCTGTAACAGCTGATTCACCCCGAATCCAATCCCGTACTGAGTGGATCCGGTCAGGTTGACAGAAAATGCCAAAGGAGAAGTGGCGCCAGTACTTAGACTGAAGCTCTCCGTCACCGGTGAGGTCGTCACCAGTGAACCGTCCGGCTTGAACAGCAAGGTGTCGACCTTGGCCGGTCCGCCCGCGACGGTGTTTGGCAATGCACCGAACAGCGCTGTTTTTGTCGACAGTCCAGCCCCTTGAGTGATATTGACGGACGATCCGACATTGACGGTGTTGGATTCGACGATCAACTTTCCGAAGGAATCCAGCCGCGCAGTCGCCTTAACCACCGCAGGGTTACCGTCGGCGTCGACGCCTGTAGCGAAGGCGGTATTGATAGCGTTCACCAGAGCTGTCGCGTTGGCATAGGGGCCGCCAATATCAGGTATCGTGACGGTGATCGGTCCGGCGCCATCGACATCGATGTCGAACTGGTCATTGGTTCCCGCGACGATGGTCAAAGTGCTCGGGACCGCCCCCAGGATGCTGCTGCCTGTGATCGAGCCCGGCGCCGGCGCCGCGATGTTGTCGATGGTCGAATACATTTGCCAACTGCCCGGTTGCCCCGTCTTCACAAAATATAGCGACAAAGTATGGGGATTCCCGAGCGAATCATAGATGGTCTGAGCCGTCGAAGCGGTGAAGCTGGTGGTATCGGTCGAACTGAAATTGTCTACGCCCGAGGTTGCAGTGGGCGGATTGGCCAGTCCGAAAGCCGGAGAAGCCGCCGCGTCATAGGTACTGGCGCTCGCCACGTTGCCCGGCAAGCCGGCAAACAGGATTTCATAGCCGGTATTCAACACCGTAACGCCATCAGCAGGGTCAAAAGTCGGTGCCAGAACCACCGACGAGCCGTTACCCTGCGATCCGAATGTGCCGACACTGCGGGAAGACACCACCAGTTGGCCCGCGGTGTTTGCAGTGACGTCCACCGCCACCGTCGTTGCGGATAACTTGGTGTTGATTGCCAGCTCCAGGGCCGTGGCAAGGTCGCCGACGGTCTGATAAGTTGCCGCGGGTATCGCCACCGTATAGGGTCCCAGGCCATCGACCGTGATATCGAAGGTATCATCGACAGCCGTCGTTATAGTCAGAGGCATTGGGCCGGGTGCGATACCACCGGCAGTGGTGCCGTGGGTCATCGCCGCGGGCGGCACAGCCCGCGCGTCCAGGTTGGTCTGGATTTGACTGAGCGTCGTTGCCACCGGCGGGATCGGCGCATTATTCATTTGCAGGGGGACATAGTTACCCGGCACGATCACGCCTGTGACCGGATCCGCGGCGTAGCCCGTCAGATTCTTGCCGCCGCTATTCACGATGAAGCCGGCCTTGTCGAGCAGAAATTGTCCCGTGCGGGAATACGAGATGGTCCCGTTGGTATCCAGTCGGAACATTCCCCCGCCATTGATCGCTATGTCCAGCGGGTTGCCGCTGGTAGTGATGTTGCCTTGGGAGAACTGTTGGGCAACCTTGGAAACCGCTACGCCGATACCCACCTGGCTGGACCCGCCGCCGGTCAATGAGGTTGCGTAGACGTCCGAAAACTGCGCGGTGGATGACTTGAATCCAACCGTACCACCGTTTGCGATATTGTTGCCGATCGCCTCAAGCGCCTTGGAGGCACCATTCAGTCCGCTTAACGCTTGTGCAAAGCCCATATTTCTTCTCCCGTAATAATCCGATGCCTAACTGTATTGCTACTCAAAGAATCTCTCTAACGTCCGTCATCTTGAAATTGCCCAGAGACCCGACATTCAGACTCACGCCCTTGCTGCCGCTCATGATGCTGGTGACCATCCCAATTTGCAGGGCGGTGATCTCCACCTTCTCGCTGCCGCGCGTGGCGGCTACGCTGAAGGTATATGCACCGTCGGCCGCGACAGCACCGTTATCGGCCTTGCCATCCCACTGGAAGGTATGAGCGCCCGCCTCCATGCCACTCAACTTGATGGTCCTGACGGCAACACCATTCGCATCGTTGATGGTCACCGTGCCAGTATCTATCGGGCCGGCGAGATCAAAGCCGGCAAACGCAGCGCCATCAGCGGCCTTCAAGGCCAGGCCTGTACCCGGCACCAGCACGCCCTTTCCGAGCATCGCCGCCGCCTGGACGGTTTCGCTGTTGGAAGTGCTGGCCATCATCGCCTGTAGGGTCGTATTGAGTTTCTCTATGCCATTGACCGTGCTGATCTGCGCCATCTGCGAGGTCATCTGGGCATTGTCCAGAGGATTCAGCGGATCCTGGTTCTTGAGCTGAGTAACCAGCAACTTCAGGAATCGATCTTCCGTTTCCGTTGTTGAGTTGGCGCTCGTCTTGGCACTGGATTTCGAATTAAGCGCGGAATAAACCGAACTCGCCGGGTTTGTATCGGTGGCTGCGGTGGTGCTCATGTCAGGTTCCTTTATGCGACGGATTACTGGCCGATGGCCAGGGTTTTGAGCAGCAAGGTCTTGGAGGTATTCATCACCTCGGCATTGGTCTGGTAAGAACGGGAAGCTGAAATCATATTGACCATTTCCTCGACCGGATTCACGTTCGGCATGGATACGTAGCCTTGTTCGTTGGCGAACGGGCTGCTCGGTTCGTAATTCAGGCGCAGGGGCGCGGCGCTTTCCACCACCTGGGTCACCCGAACGCCTTGCCCTCCTTCGTCACCGATGGGTGTGGCGGCGAACACCACCTGCTTGGCGCGATACGGTTGGCCATTGGAACCGGCGACGCTGTCGGCGTTGGCGAGATTGCTGGCCACCGCGTTGAGGCGTGCCGACTGGGCACTTAGAGCCGACCCGGCGATATTGAAGACATTAAAGACGCTCATGGCTGACTCCTCATGGGCTCAAGGCGTTGGACATGGTCTTGAGACGGCCGTTGACAAAGGTCAACATGGCCTCCATCTGAATGGCGTTTTCAGCGAACGCCGCGCGTTCCACATCCATGTTGACCGTATTGCCATCGACGCTTGATTGCAATTCACCGCGATATTGCACTGCCGCACCGAAACGATTGGCACCTGCCGCCGGCATATGCTGTGCTGCCGTCTGCGTCAGTGCCAAGGCAGCGCCTTGGGAATTGCCTAACGCACCCGCCAAGGCCGTCTTGAAGTCGATGTCGCGCGCCTTGTAATGGGGCGTATCGGCATTGGCGATGTTCGACGCAAGCAACTCCTGGCGATAAGCGCGCAGGTTTAGCGCTGTCTGGCTGAAACCCAATTCCTGGTCGATGCGGTTGATCATATTTCTCTCAAGTTTCTTATTCGTCTGTCGATATGCATCATTCGTGCCAACACAATCCAGCCGAGATTGAAAGCAGACAAAGCGCTGGTGTCTTGTTCCGGACTGAAATGCAGAGAGACTTTCCGGCAAAGCGGTAGCGCCTTAGGCAATTTTTGCCGTATCGGGAGATCGGCTCTAACCGCCACTCAATTCGCACTTGCCAGGGCACGTCCGGCGTGATTGAATCCCGCCATGCCGAGATATGCCTTATTCCGCCGGGTACTTCCGTTGCTCTTGCTCTCGATGGCCTTCTCCGTCGCCGCCCGGCAGGAGACCGCACCGATCAGGAAAGCGGTGGAGGACTTCCTTCAGATTCAAACCAGGGGGCTACCCGGACAAGTAAGCTTCGTAGTCGGTCACATTGAGCCCCAGAACAACCTGGCACCCTGTCCGGCCCTGGAAGTCTCAATGCCGCCTGGCGCGCGTGCCTGGGGCAACACCAACGTCAACGTGCGGTGCCAGATGGAAAATGGCTGGAGCATTTTCGTATCGGTCCGTATTCGCGTCGTCGGCGACTATCTGGTGACAGCCCGCCCGCTTAGTCAAGGGCAGATCTTGATCGAAACGGATCTGGCAAAGAGCCGTGGCGATCTGGCCGGCCTTCCTGCCGGCATTGTGACCGAGATCGCCCAGGCCGTTGGGAAGAGCATGGCCATATCGGTCTCGTCTGGGCAGCCGTTGCGCAACGATCTACTCAAGCAGGCGTTGGTGGTTCAACAGGGGCAGAACGTCAAAGTGTTGTCAAAAGGGCCGGGGTTTCAGGTGACCAGCGGCGACGGCCGTGCCCTGAACAATGCCATCGATGGCCAAGTAGTGCAGGTCAGAATAGGCAATGGCCATATTGTCAGCGGCATTGCGCGTCCCGGCGGCGTGGTGGAAGTCAGCTATTGAGCCGACACGCGCAGCCATTGTTGGGTATCGCTAGGGCGTGTTCTCAATTGAGCGACGTGTGCGAACGAGGCAGATGGCCCCCAGTGCAAGGCACGAGCGACGCCATTGGGTCGTCCCCAATCAGGAGCGAGCAACGCCGCAATGGGGGCCATATGCCTCGTTCCCTTCGGGTTGTTGCCAAATGCGGCGTCCGCTTTGTTGCTCGTCTCGTCAAGGGGAATGGCCATTGACTTCGACTCGCGTCGCGCGGCCATCCGCATTTCGCAACAACGCATCACGCCGATCAATTGAGAACACGCCCTAGGCAGGACCGCCACAAAATGCGATCTGTGACCGGAAATCAAGGCCGGCGCTCGAACCGCGCGCCTTTTGGCGGGAAAATCGGATAGAATCCGACTCAAGTTTTCCCTTCTCTGGCCGTTACTTTGTGCAGGACTCCCGTGTGGAAAGGATCGTAGCGTGAAGATCGAAGGCACATCGAATGCACAAAAGGGCCTGGTATCAAGGGCCGGGAAGGGTGCGGCCAAGACCGAAGCCGGTTCCGGAGCGACGGCGACGCCCGCGCAAGTCGAGTTGTCTCCCCTTTCAACCCGGATTCAGGAAATCGAAAGTGGTATCACCAGCACTCCCGCGATGAATAGCGTGCGGGTGGCTGAAATCCGCCAGGCGATCGCTCAAGGCAATTTCAAGATCGACGCCAGCAAAATCGCCGATGGCCTGATCGACAGCGTGCGCCAGATGCTGGCTGCAAAGCAGCAGCCTTAGATCTCGCGATTTCGTTCTTCCGGCATTGTCAGCAGGCGGCGCCATCAATCAGCCGGCATCCCATCTCGGCGCTAGCCTGAAAGACGAACTCGCCGCGCTGCGCGAGTTTACCGCCCTTCTCCAGCAAGAGCAGCAGGCCCTGGTGGCTGGCGAAATCGACAAACTGACTCCCCTCATTGAGGAAAAGTCGCGCCTCGCTACCGGCTTGAATCGCTTCGCCGAACAGCGCCAGCGCCTGATGAGTGCCGCCGGAATGCCCCACAATCGAGCGGGACTGGAAGCCTGGTTGGCCGGTCAGCCGCTCACCAGCAAGGACCGTGCTGACTGGAAGCTGCTGCTAACGCTGACCGGAGAAGCACAAACTTTGAATGAGACCAATGGCAAGCTGATTGCCATGCGCGTACAACACAACCAGCAGGCACTTAATGTGCTGCTCTCTGCGGCGAACCAGGCGACGCTGTACGGGCCCGACGGGCAAACCAGGCCGACGGGTGGTGGCCACCTATTTGGCAAGGCTTGACTAACCGGGTTCATGGTGGCCAGCGACCGGGCGCCGTCAGGGCTGCCCTTCCGGCTTCGGTAGTACCGGCACATCCGCCAGCGTATCCGGTGTCTTCGACTCGATATTAATCGCGACGCGCCGATTGCGCTGACGGCCTTCGGCTGATTCGTTATCGGCCACCGGGCGCTGATCGGCATAACCGGTAGCGGTCAATCGCGATGGCGCCACGCCGTTGTCGATGAACAGGCGCACCACGCTCGACGCCCGCGCTCCGGACAACTCCCAGTTTGAAGGGAATTGCTCCGTCCTGATCGGCAAGTTATCGGTATGCCCTTCGACGACAATGGGAAAATCGATCGGGGAGATTAGCTGTGCCACGGCGGCGAGCGCGCTCACGGCTATCGGCGCGAGCTTCGCCTCTCCCGGCGAAAACAGCACGCTGGCATTGATTTCAATGGTGATGCCGAGGAGCCCTTCGGTCACCCGGACCTGGCCATCCTTCGCCAGCGGGCCCAGGGCATCGATCACCTCGCGGGCGATATTGCGCATCTTTCCCTTGGTCTGGCGCTTCTCTTCTTCATACTTGGGATTGATGGCGATCGACGGCTTGTTCAACATGATCTGCGGCACACCTTGCGACGCAATGGGTGTCACGTCCACCGTGATGACGGACTTGTTGAAGGCGGCAACGATGGAATTGGAAAGCAGGCGGTACTTGCCCTCGTTGACTACCGACAACGCATACATCACCACGAAGAATGCGAACAGCAACGTGATGAAATCGGCATAAGACACGAGCCAGCGATCAAGATTCTCGTGCTCTTCCTCGTGATTTTTGCGACGGCGCGCCATGCTCGTATGGCAATCGGTTCAGGACGCCATCGGTACGCCCGCCTGCGTAGCCGCTATCCTGCCCTTCATGCTACGTAGCCCTGCATCCGGCTCTCGATGACGTGAGGGTTGTCGCCATTGGCGATGCCGATGATGCCGTCGACATACATGTCACGCAGCACCACCAGATGGCTGATATTTGCCAGGAGCTTCTTGGAAATCGGCAGGAAGACCAGGTTGGCCATCCCAACGCCATAGATGGTCGCGACGAAGGCGACCGCAATGCCGCTCCCCAGCTTGGTCGGATCGGAAAGATTCTCCATGACCTGGATCAGGCCCATGACGGCGCCGAGAATTCCGATGGTCGGGGAATAGCCGCCCAACGATTCCCAAACCCTGGCGGAGATCTTCAAATGCGCTTCATAGGCGTCGGTTTCAATTTCCAGCAAATCTCTGAGACGATCGGGCTCTATGCCGTCCACCAACATTTGCAGTCCCCGCCGCGCGAAAGCATCATCCAGCACGTCAACCTGGGCCTCCAGCGACAACAAGCCTTCCTTGCGCGCGATATGGCTCCATTTGACGATTTGATTGATGAGATCGCCATGGGCCACCACCGGAGGCACAATCACCCACTTGGACATCTTCATGCCGGCAAGGAATACTTCCCACGAGCTTTGCAGCAACACCGCCCCGAAAGTTCCGCCGACGACGATGACAAAGGCCGCCGGTTGAATTAGCGAAGAGACATGGCCACCTTCGACGAGTTGCCCACCGACAATTGCGCCGACGCCGAGCAGGATGCCAATAAGACTGAGCTTGTCCATAATGTCTAACCTGGCGTAGTCAATTTATCTTTCTTGAGTTGCTTGACGCCCTTGCCCGGAGGAATGACGTCGAGGATGCGCGTTCTCAGGCGAGCAATTGCCTGGGTATGCATTTGGCAGACGCGCGATTCGGTGACGCCGAGCACTTCGCCGATTTCACGCAAATTAAGCTCTTCGTCATAATACAACGCCATCATCATTTTTTCACGTTCCGGCAGATCTTCGATCGCGCGCACGAGGACGTCGCGCCGGTCCTGGTCGAGCAGGACTGTCAGCGGATCCAGCTGCGAAGAGGCCAGGTGGCGGTCGAGATAGCCATCGTCGTCGGCGCCGCTGAGGTCTTCGAGATACACCAACTGGTGGCCACGCGCATCTTGCAGCAACTTCTGATAGTCCGCCAAAGCCATGCCCAGCGACTGGGCCAGTTCGCCTTCGTGCGGTGGCCGGCCATGCTGCTGTTCGAGCGACTGGATAGCGGCCTCGACGCGGCGCATGTCGCGGCGCAACCCGCGCGGCAGCCAGTCGTTCTCCCTCAAGCCGTCGAGCATCGCCCCGCGGATGCGCTGCACCGCATAGGTCTCGAACTGGGCGCCGAGACCCTCCTCGTAACGGGTAATGGCGTCAAGCAGTCCTATCATGCCGTTCTGGATCAGGTCGTCGACCTGCACACTCGGCGGCAACTTCGCCATCAAATGAAAGGCGATACGCTTTACCAGCGGAGCATACTGCAAGACGAGCTGGTCCTTGTCTGGAACGCCCTGAGCGGTGTACATCGTTATGATTTGAAAGGGCCTGGATCGCTAAACTATACCACCGAATCGCGCGCTGCCGAACCGCTCATCGCCTCCCTGGAGCGAGGGCCACCACGCATTCTGGATGAATTCGCCAGACCGGCGTTGGGCAGCGAAAAACCGTTGCCCTGGCCGACGGCGGGAGGCAGGCGCTGTGACAGCGCGTCGGCCAGATTCTCCGTCACCGGCACGAGGGAAGCGCCGAGATAGTCGAGCCGCACTTCGAGGTGTTCATGCGCCACGCGCCGCATGTTGTCGAATATGGCACGGGCTTCCGCTTTGCTCCGGGCGCGAGTGATGACGATCTGGAAGTCATCGCGGCCGCGCTCCTGAGCCAGGCGCTTGATCAGCGCGTAGGCATGGGTGATGGCCGCTCCCTGAGCGGCCACCACAACGGCCATGTGACGCGCTGCCAGCGCCAACGGCGACAGATGCCCACCGCGCCGGATCGTGGTATCCACCAGGACGAAATCCACATCCTGCTGAATTTCCATCAGACATGAAGTCAAGTTAAGGCGCGCCGCCGCAGCGACACGATTGGCGTGATCCAGTTCGCGGGCAGCCCTGGCAGCCGGCAGAATCCGCACCAGGGGCGCTGCCGGGAGCATGGTCTGGCGCAAACTGCGCTCCCCCTGTAGCACCTGGAACAGGTCACCGCGTGCGCTCAAACCAAAAGCTGAAACGGCATTGTTTGGCGCCGGATTCTCGTCGATGATCAGCACGCCGCGGCCTGAGGCAGCCAACGCCGCGGCGGTCTGAACCAAGAGGGTGGTCCGTCCGCAAGCCTCTTGAGCGGATGCAAACGCCACGACCTGCGGTGCCTGCCCGCCAAATAAACGGCGCAAACCTGCCGCCTGATCGCCCGGCCAGGCGGAGATCCCGCCGACGTCGAGGCGCTGTTGATCCCAGTCAGACAAGGGCCGCTCCGACGCCTCGTTCGGCTGTTCCAGCCGCAGCCGCTCCCCGCGCAGCCATGACCAAGCCAGCCTCGTCGCCCAGCAGGCGATGCGGCGACTCCTCGTTCGGCAGTTTGAGGGCGCGATGCATCAAGTAATTCCGGTTGGGCAGATGAAGATCCTCCGGCACGCGCTGGCCATTGGCTATATAACAGAGCAACAAGCCGTGTCGAACCACGGCGTCGAGCGCCGGCGCGATTGAAACGCTTTCATCGACCTTGCTGAGGATACAGCCCGCCAGATCCTCCCCGGCATAGGCCCGTACCACGTCGTCG
Organism: Sterolibacterium sp.; assembly: GCA_041665185.1. GTDB lineage: Bacteria > Pseudomonadota > Gammaproteobacteria > Burkholderiales > Rhodocyclaceae > JACRAR01. Next base: position 2,995 of record JBAYJH010000005.1, on the reverse strand, counting down.
AGTGTATCTCCCCGGCTGGTGGCGTTGAGCAGCAACAGGCGATTCACTTCGCCGGCGCGCATCAGCATTGCCGCCTGTTCGGCCACCATGCGGTCGCGCTGGCTCATGCCGACGGTATCGATCAGCACCATGTGCTTGTCCTTCAGATCAGCCAGGGTGTGGCGAAGATCGTCGCCGTCACGCACGACATGTACCGGCACACCGAGTATCCGGCCATAGATGCGCAATTGTTCGTGGGCTCCGATACGATACCCGTCCGTGGTCAACAAGGCGATCTTGTCGGCGCCGTAGCGCACCACGCAGCGTGCGGCGAGTTTTGCCGTGGTGGTCGTCTTGCCTACCCCTGTGGGCCCCACCAGCGCGTAGACGCCACCTCGTTCGATGATGTCGCTGTCGTTGCCGAGAGTTCGCAGACGGCGATTGATGGCGCTCTTCAGCCATTTGCGCCCATCCTCGATGCCCAGGCTGACCGGCATCTCCTGGCAGAGCTGGCGCGCCAACTGCCCTGAAAATCCGGCCTCCAGCATTTCCGCCAAGGCCAACGCCCGCGTCGGCGCTTCGCGCGCCATGTCGCCCCAGGCGAAACCGGCCAACTGGCGTTCCAACAACTGCTTGATGGTCTTCATTTCTCCCATCATCTGCGCAACCTGAGACTGGGCTTGGGTCGCTGAACCGGCCTCCATCTCGCCCGGAGCATCGCCAATTTCCTTCAATGCGCCTTTCAATGTGGCTCTGACCTGAGCTTCCGACGGAATTTCAAGATCACTTCCAGTACGTGTCGGCAGCGGCCTCAGCAGGGGCGGCGCAGATTTGACGGGGGCGGCGCGGCGGGATGACCCGACGGTCGCCACTTCCTGCCATGATGGGTGGATCGTCGGCTGTTGTCGCGCCTGGCTGGACAAACTCACCGTGTAGTCGTCGTCTGCCGCCCCGGCGACGCCCGCCACGCGGGCGGGGATGGTCGCCTGTAGCGCATCCACGCTGGCCGCGGCGGGGAAACGTGGCATTTCGGCTTTCTTCGGCCCCAACTTTGGCGCGGAGTCGCCGCTCACGGGACGCGGGCCAGCCTGGTGCGACAAGGCCTCGAAGCTGTCCGCCGACATCGCCATGATTTCGACGCCGCCGGTCACCGGCTTGTTGGACACGACAATGGCATCCGGGCCCAGTTCGTCCTTGACCTTGCGCAGGCAATCCCGCGCGGTTGGGGCTATAAAGCGTCTCACCTTCATGTTTTCGCTCCGATAATCGCAGTGACTCTAATTGTTCGGGAATCCGGCACTTCGGCGTTCGAGATGACCCGCAACTGCGGCACAGCGCGTCGCAGGAAACGCGACAGCAACCAGCGCAACTGGCCAGGTACCAGCAGCACCGCCGGCAAGCCGACTTCCTCCTGACGCTGAGCTGCGGCGGCCGTCTCGCGCAACAGCTTGTCGGCCAGCCCCGGCTCGATGCCGCTGGCATCTCCGGCGCCGTGCACCGTCTGCCCGAGTACCCGCTCGAGGCCCGATTCGATTGCCATGACCGACAGATCGGCATTGCCGGGATAGAGCTGCTGGACTATCGAGCGACCCAGCGCGATACGCACCTGGGTAGTCAGTTCCAGCGGATCCTGGGTGCGTGGCGCATATTCGGCCAGCGTCTCGATGATGGTGCGCATATCGCGGATGTTCACCCCCTCTTCCAGCAGGTTCTGTAGCACCCGTTGCACGGCCGAGAGGGAAATCAGCTTGGGCACCAGATCTTCGATCAGCTTCGGCGAGTCCTTGGCGATGTGGTCCAGTAGCGCCTGCGTCTCCTGGCGACCGAGCAATTCGGCGGAATGCGAGAGAATGACATGATTGAGGTGGGTCGCCACCACGGTCCCGGCGTCTACGACGGTGTAACCCAGGGCGTGCGCCTGCTCGCGCAGGCCCGCTTCGATCCATACCGCCGGCAAGCCAAAAGCCGGGTCCTTGGTCACTGTTCCGGCGAGCGGGCCGGCGACGCGGCCGGGGTTGATCGCCAGATGCATGCCGGGATTCGACTCTCCCACGCCGATCTCCACGCCTTTGAGGGTCAGCCGGTAACCATTGGGTTTGAGTTCGAGGTTGTCGCGAATGTGAACCGGTGACGAGAGAAAGCCGACCTCCTGGGCAAACTTCTTGCGGAGGCCGCGTATCCTCTTCAGCAGATCGCCATCTTGTCCCTTGTCGACCAATGGGATCAATCGATATCCCACTTCCAGACCCAGCACGTCGACCGGTGCAACGTCGGACCAACTGGCGTCAAGGGATTCCTGGGGTTCTGTCTGCGTGGCCGGCGCAACTTCCTTCGTTGGCGACTGGGTGCGGAGCTGCAAGATCCACCAGCCGAGTCCGCCGATCACCCCGGCGAGCAGCAGAAATACCAGGTTGGGCATACCAGGTATCATCCCCAGCACACCAAGGATGACCGCAGTCAGCAGCAACACGGTGGGATTGCCAAACATCTGGCCGGCAATTTGCTGGCCGACGTCCTCGTTGGTGGTGACACGGCTCACCACGAGGCCGGCGGCCGTCGAAATAATCAGGGCCGGAATCTGCGCCACCAGGCCGTCGCCGATGGTGAGCAGGGTGTAATTCTTGGCGGCCTGGGCGATTTCCATGTCGTGCTGGAGAACGCCGACGATGAGCCCCCCGATGATGTTGATGAACAGGATCAGGATGCCCGCGACAGCGTCGCCGCGCACGAACTTGCTGGCACCGTCCATCGAACCGAAGAAGTCGGCTTCCTGGGCGATCTCCGCGCGACGCCGCCTGGCCTCATCTTCGCCGATAAGGCCGGCATTGAGGTCGGCATCGATTGCCATCTGCTTGCCGGGCATGGCGTCGAGAGTGAAGCGCGCCGACACCTCGGCAATACGCCCGGCGCCTTTGGTGATGACGACAAAGTTGATGACCACCAGAATTACGAACACCACCAGGCCGACCGCATAGTTGCCGCCGACCAGGAAGTGTCCGAAAGCCTCGATCACCTT
>JBAYJH010000004.1:0-44473 GCA_041665185.1 Sterolibacterium sp. | reverse complement strand
CCCGCATGCAGCAATCCGGCGGAGCCACCGAAGCCACCGATGCCCCCGGCATGGATTTCGGCGTCGAGTTCGGGCGCTTCTACGCGCGCATTTGTGCCGACTGGCCACGCGCCGATGTGCCCGCCGCTTTTTACGCCGTGCCGCCGACACCGGCATCGACCTTGCTGCTGAGCGGCGACCTCGACCCGGTGACGCCACCGCGCCATGGCGAGCGGATCGCCAAAGCCCTGGGGTCCAAAGCGCGGCATGTGGCGGTGCCCAATGCCGGCCACGGCGTCATGGCGCTGGGCTGCATGCGCGACGTGGTGGTGCGGTTCATCGATGCCGTCGACGATGGCGCCGCCACCGAAATTGACACCCGTTGTGTCGGACGAATTCCACGGCCGCCCGCCTTTGTTCCGCTGGCCACGGCCGACGGGGACTCCGCCGACGTCAGGACGGCGCCATGATAGCGATCGAGCATCTGGCGCGCAGTTTCAAGGCGGCTTCGCCCGGATGGGGCCGGTCGCTCAAACGCGGCCCGGCGCTGGTGGTGCATGCCGTGCGCGATGTCAATTTCGCCGCCCCCGACGGAAGGATCACCGGCCTCCTCGGCCCCAACGGCGCCGGCAAGACCACCACCCTGCGGATGCTGGCGGGGCTGATCGCGCCGGATGCCGGCCGCGTCACGGTAGACGGCATCGACGTGGCCGCCCGGCCGCTCGATGCCCTGGCGCACATGGGCGTGCTGAGCGATTCGCGCGGCCTCTACACGCGCCTGACGGCCCGCGAAAACATTGTCTACTACGGCGCCTTGCAGGGCATGGCGCGCGATGCCGCCCACCAGCGCGCCGAAGATCTGGCCCGCATGTTCGACATGTTCGCGTTGCTGGAGCGCCGCACCGACGGCTTCAGCCAGGGCGAGCGCATGAAGACCGCACTGGCGCGCGCGCTGGTGCACGATCCGGCCAACATCGTGCTTGACGAACCCACCAACGGACTCGACGTGGTGGCTACGCGCGCGCTGCGCGAGTCCCTGCGTTTCTTGCGTTCGCCGGAGGGCGGCGGCAAATGTATCGTCTTTTCCACCCACATCATGCAGGAGGTCGAACGTTTGTGCGACAGCGTGGTGGTGGTGTCGCAAGGGCGCTCGGTCGCCGCGGGCACGGTGGCGGAATTGCTGGAACGAACGGGCCAGGAGGATTTCGAGGAGGCGTTTGTGCATCTGGCATTCGCGCATGCAAGCACCATGGACGGGAGCGTGCCGGCATGAGATTCAGTAGCGTGGCAATTGCCGTCTATCGGAAGGAGATCATCGACGCCTTGCGCGATCGACGCACCATGCTGATCGTGCTCGTCACCGGCGTCTTGATGGGGCCGTTGGTCCTGATAGCGCTGTCGAGTTTCATCGCTTCCCTGGAGTCGCGCGCGGAACAGCGCGAGGTGTATGTGGCAGGACTGGCCTATGGGCCCAGCCTGCGCAACTACTTCGAGCGCCAGACCTGGGCCGTCAAGGAAGCGCCGGCCGATTTCGAAGCGCAATTGCGCTCCTCGAAATTCGCCGAACCGGTGGTGGTGCTGCCGGAGGATTTTGAGACGGCCATCCTTCACGGCGATACGCCGGTGGTCGAAGTGGTGTTTGACAGCGCCAACAAGCAAAGCGCAACGGCGGCTCCGCGCGTGATGCAACTGCTGGGCGGATTCAGCCGCGAGCGCGTCGGTCTGAGCCTTGCCCTGCGTGGCGTGGCGCTGGCCTTGCTGGAGCCGCTACAGGTCGAGGAGCGCGATCTGGCGAGCACTCAGACCCGCGCCATCAAGATCACCGGACTGTTGCCATTCTTTGTCATCATGGCGGTGCTGTACGGTGCGCTCAACGCCGCGCTGGACACCACGGCCGGGGAGCGCGAGCGCGGTTCGCTGGAGCCGCTGGTGATGAACCCGGCGAACAGCCTGGCGCTGGTTGTCGGCAAGTGGGGCGCAGTCGCCAGCGTGAGCATGGTGGTTGCGCTACTCAACTGCTTCAGTTTCTTGCCGGCGCAATGGCTGTTGCGCAGCGACACCTTGCAAGCCATGTTTCAGTTCGGCCCGCGTGAGGCGCTGATGTTCTTGCTGGTGTTGCTGCCTTTTGCCGCGGCGCTGTCAGCGGTGCTGATGGGCGTGGCGATACGTTGCAAGACCTTCAAGGAAGCGCAGGCCAGCACCACCTTCCTGATCCTGGGCGTGTCGCTGGTGCCGTTGATGACCGTATTCGACCAGAGCGGCGGGGCGGCCTGGCATTTGTGGGTGCCGGCGCTGGCGCAAAACACCTTGATGATCCAGGTGCTCAAAGGGGAAGACTTCACGCCATTGCAACTGGCCATCCCCCTCCTGGTCTGTGTCGTACTCACAGTCGGCGGTCTGTGGTTTATCTCCCATCATCTGCGCCGCGCCGCGGTCAAGTAGGCCGGACTCGATTCAGTGCAGCTTGGCGGGACTGCCGCAGCACTGCTGGTACTTCTTGCCGCTGCCACAGGGACAGGTTTCGCTGCCGCCCGCCGGCGACTCGCCGCCGCTGAAGGCTGAGCCTTCCCCGGCGGATCGCCTGACCCGCCAGAAATCGTAAATCGCCGACACCAGTTCGGGCAACTCTTCCTGTGCGCGACTGATCGCCAATTTTTCGTCCGCCGCCGATATCCAGCGCTCCTGGTTTTTCTCGGCGTCTTCCTTGAGCATGCCGTTGAGGAGGAACAGCGATTGCAGCAGTTCCGACAAGTCCTCGGCCTGATCGCCGGCGAATTCATACCAGTCGTTGCCCAACTGGGTGCCGTAGATATAGGCGTCGGCCCAGGCGGCGAAATCGAGTTCGTCGGGATCGTCGGCAAACGGGTAGAGGATCAGTTCCCAGGGTTCGTCCTGTTGCAGGGTGGCGGCGATGTCGTTGTAGAAGCTCATGACCAGGGTGAGCACCTCGTTCGCCTGCTCGGCGCTTGCGTAGGCCGGGGACTCGCCCAGGGCGGCCGTCAGCCAGATGCTGGTGGGAACGACTTCCGGTCCGCTGACCACGGCGCAAATCAAGGCCTGGAGTTCGTCGAGCTGCATTGCCTGGTCGTTGAAGATGGCCGAATCGAGCAATTCCTCCAGGCGATCGAGATCAGCTTCCGTGAATCTGGCGTGTTGAGGATCGCTCATGATTTGCGGGGTTCCGTGGTTGATGGCGTGCCAAGCGGCAACGCCCCAGTTTACGCCGATGCGACGGCAATGGAAGGTACTGGCGCTTGTTTTCGTCCTGCGCGTTCCGGCATAATCCGGCAGGCTCAAACCATGAGCCTGCATCGGGGATTGCCATGAACCAGACGGAACGCTTCTACAAGATCGAGCAGCTCCTGCATGACCGCAAGCTGGTCACTTTCCGACAGTTGCTGGACACCCTCGAGGTTTCCCGTGCCACCCTGAAGCGCGACCTGCAATATCTGCGTGATCGCCTGAACGTGCCCATCGTCTATGACCGCGACGCCGCCGGCTATCGTTTCGAGGCGCCGGGACGCCACCCGGCGAAACACGAGCTGCCGGGCCTGTGGTTCAACGCCTCGGAAATCCGCGCCCTGCTGATGATGCAGAACCTGCTCGAAGAAGTGCAGCCGGGACTGCTCGGGCCGCACATCGCCCCCTTGCAGACCCGCCTGAAAAGCCTGCTCGGCAGCCAGGACGACGCGCCGGAGGAGGTCGCCAAACGCATCCGCATCCTGCATGCCGCCAAGCGCCACGCCGGGCTGAAATATTTCGACCTGATCGCGTCGACGCTGCTGAAACGCCGGCGCCTGTTCATCCGCCACTACAACCGCGGCTCCGACCGGGAGACCGAGCGCGAGGTGTCGCCACAGCGCTTGATCTATTACCGTGACAACTGGTATCTGGACGCCTGGTGCCATTTGCGCGAGGAAGTCCGCAGTTTTGCGGTGGATGCCATCCGCCACGCCGAGCATGTCGGCAAGAAGGCGAAGGAGATTGCCAAACGCGACCTGGATGCGGTGCTGGGCGCCGGTTACGGGATATTCTCGGGCGCCGTGGTGGCCTGGGCGAAGCTGCGCTTCACGCCGTCGCACGCGCGCTGGGTGGCCGCGGAACAGTGGCATCCGATGCAGAGGTCGCATACCGAGGCCGACGGCCATTTCCTGCTGGAACTGCCCTATTCCAACCCGACGGAATTGATCATGGACATCCTGCGCCATGGCGCCGGCGTCGAGGTGCTGGAACCGCCCGAGCTGCGGCTAACGGTGATGCGCGATCTCGACGCGGCGCGCCAGGCATACGCCGGCAGCCCAGGCGGGTAGAGGCGGGACCGCGCTCAGTCCGGTCGTTCGAACCACTGCGACGGATAGCTGACGCCGTAGTCCCTGCCGATCATGCGGATGTAATCGGCCAGGGTGCGCCCTTGTTCCTCCGGGTAGTGCTCGCCGGCGACCGCGAAAGCCAGCACGCGATCCACGCGGAAATCGCGAAACTGCCCGCGCAATTCGCACCAGGCGACGAAGGTCCATACCTTGCCCCAATAGAACAGGCCGAGCGGCCACACCAGGCGCTCGGTCGGCGTCCCTTGCGCGTCGCGGTAGCTGATGTCCGCCTTCAACCGCTCGCGGATGGCGAGGCGCATCGGACCGAGCGACTCGCTGGGGTAGTCGCCGTCGGGCGAGACGAACAACGAGGTCTCGCCGAGTGCGCGGCGCCGCTCGCGCGGCAAGGCGGCGGCGATCTTTTCCAGCGCCGCGCCGGCCGCCTTGGCCAGCTCCCGGTCGGCACGCTGCTGCACCACGCGCAGGCCGAACCGCAGGGCATCGAGCTCGTTCTGGGTGAACAGCAGTGGCGGCAGGTCGAGCTTGTGAGACAGGGCGTAGCCGACCCCGGCTTCGCCGACGATGGGCACGCCGGAAAGCTGGAGATCGCGGATGTCCCGGTAAACCGTCCGGCTCGACACCTCCAGGCGCTCGGCCAGCCAGGCGCCGGTGGTCAGCCGGCGCGGGCGCAGCAGCTGGACGATGCGGAACAGCCGGTCGGCGCGACGCAAGCTAGTCCTCCGTCAATTCGAATGCGCCCAGCGCTTCGGCCATGCGCCTGCCCGTTATCTGGAAAACGCCAGTTGTGACGGAAACAGCGCCATGTTGTCGTGGCCTGCGTCGATCACTCCGAATAGCGCCGCGCAATGGGGACAGGTGGCGGCGGCCTGCATGGCATTCGTCAGGTGGTCCTGGCTCTCCCAGAAAAGGATGTCGTGCCAGGTGCCGTCCTCGGCCCGACCGAGGGTTCTCGAGATGAAGCCTTGCTGTTCTTTCAGAAACACATTGACACCTTCCGCGGCGGCGATCACCTCGTCGGGGGTGAAGTCCGGCTTGGATTTGAAGGTGACCAGTTCGACGAAGTGGTTCATGGGGTTTGCTCCTGTATGGTTGAGGGAGGCGCCATGGTAAGGATGGGCTACTGACAGCGTGTTGTCAGTAGTCTCATGGAACGAGACGGGCGGTGCAATCTTCGGGACCAAACGAGGTGCTTAGCGACCGGTTGATTCCGGCATGCTCCGGACGAAATTGCAGTGCCCAACCCCCCCCATTATAAGGACGGCTACTACCCGCATAAACGGTATCGGTACCTATTTATGGGTAGATCATTTACACTTAAAGTGTGCTAATTTGTTGCGTATGTGCTTATAAATACGGCGGTTTATTGTATGCGCACTTGTCAGAACGGCAGTTTCTTGGATCTTTGCTGGTAATTCGCGCTTTAGCGAACGGCTGGCAAAGGTCGTTATGGTCGGCCACCTTGGAGGCGGCAAGTTGTCCCACATTTTGGAAACCCTGAAAATTGCGGCGCAAATCGGTCTGGGCAGCGACGAGATCGACGACCGCTGGCGCTTCCTGGAGTTCGAAGAGCGCGACATCGCCGTCCTGAAAGCGCTGCATGCGCTGCTGGAGCCGCAACGCGATAGTTTCGCCGAGTCCTTCTACGAGCACCTGTTCCAGTTTGCCCCCTTGCGCGCCCATATCGTCGACGTGGCGGTGCTGGAACGCCTCAAGAAAGTCCAAGGGAGCTATTTCAGCGCCCTGACCGAGGGTGAATACGGCGAGAACTACATTCTCAACCGCCTGAAGGTCGGCCTGGCGCACCAGAAGATAAACCTGCCACCCAAGTGGTATCTGGGCGCCTACCGCAAGTACCTTACCGAAATCGTCGATCTCCTGGCGCGGGCCAAGGTGGGAGACACGGACGGGCTGGCCGAGGGCGTCAATGCCCTGCTGAAGATCGTGTTTTTCGACATGGGCATTGCTCTCGACACCTATTTTCACTTCGAGAGCAAGCTGCTGCGCGACAGCGAGACGCGCTTCAAGGCGACCTTCGAAAACGCCCCGGTCGGGGTGGCGCGCCTGGACCTGGAAGGGCGTTTTCTCGAGGTCAACCACAAGCTCTGCGAAATCACCGGCTATAACTGCAATGAGATGCTCGGCTCGAGGATCCTCGACATTACCCACCAGCAGGACGTGGAGGCGGACCGGCAGGGTCTGGCCGACCTGCTGGCGGGAAAGATCAGCAACTTCAACCATGAAATTCGCTTCGTCCGGAAGAACGCCGGGGCGGTGTGGCTGGACTTGAGCATTTCACTGGTGCGGGACAACCTCGACGCAGCGGAATATTTCGTGGCGATGGTCATCGATATCAGCGCACGCAAGTGGGTAGAACAGGCATTGCGGGAGAGCGACGAACGCTTTCGCAGTCTCACCGAACTGTCATCGGATTCGATCTGGGAGCAGGACGAACAATTCCGTTATACCCACCGCACCACCACCCGGAAGTTCACCGGTGGTGCCGCCGAAGAAGCTTTCGGCAAAACCCGCTGGGAGCTGCCGATCATCGGCCTCAGCGATGAGCAATGGGCGGCGCACAAGGCCCTGCTGGAGGCGCATCTGCCGTTCAGGGATTGGGAATATCAATTCCAGGCCATGGACGGCGATATCCGCTGGTACAGTGCCAGCGGCATCCCGATTTTCGATGGTCAGGGCAATTTCAAGGGTTATCGCGGCGTAGGCCGCGACATCACCGACAAGAAGCGTTATCAGGAGGAACTGGAAAGGCAGGCCAACCATGACGCGCTGACCGGGCTGGCCAATCGCCTGTTGCTGGGCGACCGCCTGGAACATGCCATCGCACTGGCCGAGCGGCATGACAAGACCGTGGCGGTGATCTTCATCGATCTCGACCACTTCAAGGACATCAACGACAGCCTGGGGCATGCGGTCGGTGACCAGTTGCTCCAGGCCGTGGCCAAGAAGATCGCCGCCTGCGTGCGCGATGTCGATACCATCGCCCGGCCGGGCGGCGATGAGTTTGTGCTGGTCCTCGCCGAGGACCAGAGCGAAAACGACGCGATGGTGGCCATCGGCAGGATCATGGCCAACGTGGCCGGGATCTACCACGTCGCCGGACTCGAACTGCACGTGACTTGCAGCATCGGTGCCAGCCTCTATCCCAAGGACGGCAAGGATGCCGGCTCCTTGCTGATGCATGCCGACACCGCCATGTACCGCGCCAAGGAGGCCGGACGCAATCGCTACATGTTCTACCGACGCGAGATGAATACCCTGCTGCGGCACCGGCTATCGCTGGAGGCGGAGTTGCGCCACGCCGTGGAGCGCGGCGAATTGCTGCTCCACTACCAGCCGCAGATCGATTTGAACACCGGCGCGATTTCCGGCATCGAAGCGCTGCTCCGCTGGCAGCATCCCGAGCGGGGGATGGTTGCACCCGACGAATTCATCGCCGTGGCGGAAGACTCCGGCCTGATCGTGCCCATCGGCGAGTGGGTGTTGAACGCCGCCTGTGCCCAAGTCAGCGAATGGCGCAACGCCGGCATCCCGGCGATCCGCATGGCGGTGAACATTTCCGCTCGCCAGTTCACGCACAAAGCCTTCGTGGCCTCGGTCCACGCCGCGCTCGCGGCAAATGACCTGGCTGCGGAATTTCTGGAACTCGAAATCACCGAAAGCATGGCGGTGGACAACCCGGAGGAAACCATCCTGCTGCTACAGAAGTTGCATGCGGCGGGCTTGAGTATCGCCATGGACGATTTCGGCACCGGTTTTTCCAGCCTGAGTTATCTCAAGCGCCTGCCCATCAATGTCCTCAAGATCGACCGCTCGTTCGTCAGCGGCATCGTCACAGACCCTTCGGACGTGGCGATCGCCAAGACGGTGATCGACCTGGGCCGCAACCTGGGCATGCAGATCGTCGCCGAAGGCGTGGAAACCATAGAACAGGCCAGGCTCCTGCAAGGCTGGAACTGCAATACCGGCCAGGGCTACTATTACAGCCGGCCGGTGACGGCGGCCGAGTGCGCCCGCTTGTTGCGCGACCAGGCGAGGGCCTGATTATCCCCCTGGGGTTGAAATCGGCAGAGCCTCGCCGGGCGGCAGCAGCATTCTGAACTCGGTGCCGTGTCCGTCGTGCCGGTGCAGGCTGACCGCCAGCCCCAAGGCATCGGCCAGAATCCTGGTGCTGAACAGGCCCAGGCCGAATCCCTCCGGAATGGACAAGTCGGAGTCGAAACGCTGAAACGCATCGAACGCCCGTTCGATCTGCTCTTCAGTCATGCCGCGGCCGGTGTCCCTGATGACCAGCCGCAATCCTCCTCCGCGCCGGCAGCCGACCAGGATGCGATCGCCACGGTCGGTATAGCGGATGGCGTTGGAGAGCGCGTTGCGGACGATGCGCTAAAAGTAGGCGATATTGGTCGTGATAGCCAGGCGCGACGGCACATAACGGATGGTGAGATGCTTGTACTCCGATCGCCCCCGATACTCCTCGACCAACGGGGCCAGCACGGCGTCGAGTTTCACTGTCTCCAGGGCCGGGCGATGCGAGGCTTCGTGGACCGACGCAAGCTGCTGGATGTTGACCAATAGATCGTCGACCTCCTTGAGCGCCATTTCCAGCTTCAACGAGCACGCATCCCTTTCTTCGGGCGTGCGCGCCGATTTGAGCAGGTGTGCAAACAGGCCGACCCCGATGAGAGGCTGGCGCAGGTCATGATTGGTGGCCGCAAACAGCAGGCTGCGCTCATGCATGATGGTCGCCACCTTCTCCTGCTGCACCACCGCTTCCCGGCGTGCCGCCAACAACGCATCTCTTTGCCGCATCGAGCGCTGGCTCATGGCAAATCCGAAAAGAATCGCGACCACCGTGGCCTGGACCAGGGGCAGCGTGTTCGGTGACCACAGCACGGGATTGTCGGTGGCCCGTGCGATCAGAAACAACGAGCTGACCGCCAGATAGGCCAGCCAGGCGGCGGCGATGAATCCGGAGAGGGGAATTCGCCGGCGCGCTGCCCGTGCGGAAATGACGACCAGGATCAGGGCGATGGTGGTTCCACCATAGACCAGGAGAATTCTGGCGGCGACCGGAAACGCCAGGGAAAACCACGGTGCCACGCCAAGCGCGATCCAGCCGAGGACCTGCAACAAGCGGTCGCCGTTTGGCGTCCAGGCGGCGGAACCCAGGTAGATGCGCGCATGCAGGCTGCCGCAGCCCAACAAGATGGCGTAGGCGGCAAACCCGATCGAACTGAGGGTGCTTTCCGGCACGGCGGGAAACAGCTCGCTCAGAAATCCCGACAGCCACAAGGCGCCCACCAGATCGGCAATCATCATGCCGATGAACAGAGGCGCCGACCGGTCGTCGAAATAACGACGTCGAGACCCGATGTAGGCAACGATCAACAGGCAGTTCCCCAGTGCGATGCCAATCGCCACATGCAGCGCACGTGCCCGTTCGGCGAAGCTCACCGGGTGGTAGACAAACAGCGGGAAACGGACGATGGCCGGGCCCTCGACGCGCAGCAACAGGTCGATGGTCTGCAGGGGACCAAACCGCAATGCCCAGACTGGATGGGTGGTGCCACCGCCGATGCGGCCATCGGCGGCTTCCGCCAGCGATTTGACCTGGCGCCAGGTGCCGGCGGCGTCGCGCTGGAACAGGCGGGTATCGTACTGGGTGGTGGCCTCCAGCGCCAGCAGACGCAACAGCGCCGATGCTTCCGGATTACGCAGGGAGAATAGCGCCCAATGCGGCGAAGTGCCGCGCCCGTGCACCCGATCCGGGTTGTCTACGTTGGCAGCCTGGTTGCCGGTGGCCAGATCCGCCGCCTGATCGGGCGTCAGCTGGCGATCGGCGGCTTCCACGACGCGCAATGCCTGCCAGACCGCCACTCGCTCCGATTCCGACGCCAGATCGACAGGCGCTGGCGCCGTGGCGTGCGCCGCCACGGCCAGGCAGCCCGCGCCGAACGCCACAAGTAGTCCGAACAGACCGCACCTCATGCGAGGCTCGCAAGCTTAGTGAAGGACATCGGGCCCGCCGATCAACTGGAGGTAGCGGACCACCGCCTCGGTGCGATTCCTCGCGCCCAGCCGGCTGAGGATTTCCTTCATGTGGGAGCCGACGGTTTCGTCGCTGAGATTCAGGCGCGCGGCGATTTGCTTGTTGCTGCGACCCGCGACCAACTCCTCGATCACGGCAAGCTGCTTCGGCGTCAGCAGCCGGCTCTGCCTGCCGACACATGCCGGACGAATGGCTTGTCGGGCCGGATGCATGCCGATCACCGCCCGGACTTCGTCACACAGCGTCTGAGTCGACGTGCTCTTGATGAGGTAGCCGCTCGCCCCGAGTTCCTTGGCCTCGCGACGCAGCAGCGGATCGTCCAGCGCCGTGAAGACCAGCAAGGGTGTCTCAGGCGCCGCCTCGCGCAAACGTCTGACCGCCTCGGCACCCTTGGCGTCGGTCAACCCCAGGTCGGTGATGATCAGCAGCGGCGCAGGCCGCCTCGCCACGATATGCAGCGCCGCGCGAACGGATTCCGCGCTATCGACGTCCAGCCCGGGAGCACAGTCCAGGATGCAGGCCTTTAGCGAATCCGCGACCAGCGGATGGTCCTCGACGACGAGCGCAAACGGGGTAAGTTGGTCATCCGGCACGAAACGGCATCCTTCGGAACTGCCTTGTGGCTGGTTACGCGACCGGCTTCCAGCGGTGGCTGGATCCAAATGTTACCCGCCGGCAGACGGGTGCAAGGTGCAAACTTACCCTATTTAGGGGATGGCAACCACCGTTGTTTGACTTATCTTGTAACCGTTCCGCAAAGAAACGCCATTCATTTGGTGCTGGGCAAGATGAGGAAGACTCCGAAGAACCTGAAGCATCTGCTTCCCGGGCTTGCGCGGCAGGCCCACGAAGAGGAACTCAGCCGTGCCCTGTCGGCTCTCGCGGAATCCGTTGACGACTGGCGAGTTGGAAAAATCGACAGTCACGAACTGAACGCCATCATCCACCGATTCCACCAACGCACCGCGCGTGAGATTTTCACGCGCTACGAAACGGGGGACAACCGGGCGCTGGTCGCTTCCGCGGTTGCAACCGGTGTTCTCGATCGCCAGCGCCTGCCAGACGGGCTGGCCGACGATATGGAGCGGCTGATCGCGTTCTTCGAGACCGCGGTAGCCAAGGACTCACCCGCCCTCTGGCTGTGAATTCCGGATCGACGCATTGGCCAGGAAATCCTGATGAAGTTGCGTGTATTGCTGGCTGACGACCATGCGCTTCTGCGAGAAGCACTGCATATGGTCTTGGCAACGGCGCCCGACATCGAGGTCGTTGGCGAGGCGTGCAACGGCAATGATGTTGTCAGGATGGTAGGCGAGAGCAGCGCCGATGTGGTGTGCATGGACCTGGCCATGCCGGGCTTAAGCGGCGTCGAAGCGACCCGACGGGTTCTGGCCGAATACCCAAAGGTAAAGGTCATCGGCCTGTCTGCCCATCGGGACCAGCGACGTGTCGCCGCAATGATCGAGGCCGGCGCTCATGGCTATGTCGTGAAATCGAACGCCGGGACCGAGCTGCTTCAGGCTATTCGAGCGGTATGCCGGGACCAGACCTATGTCAGCGCCGTACTCGGCATTCAAGACGCTTCCGCCTGAGCAATGCGGTCGCGGAGTGCGAAGTGTGGAGTGCGGCCTTTGGAAGACAACCTGGAGCGGGCGATGGGAATCGAACCCACGGCTCTAGCTTGGGAAGCTAGGGTATTACCATTATACGACGCCCGCTTTCGGCAAGATTTTACTACGGCCCGCCGCAATCGGGTTGCGGCCGAAGTTCCGCAGCCCGATTCGCGTCACGGACAACGCGTCAACGTAAGGGTGTGATTGCGGTACTCGCCGGAAGCAGGGCTGCCATAGGCATTGGCAGCCGAGTGCCGGATGCCCTCGGCGGATCCGGCTAAGCTGGCCGGATCGAACGCGACCCTGTAGATGGCAGTCTTGAATTTGTCGACGCTGGCCTTCGCGCCGCTGAAGCTGCCGATCAGGGTGCCACCGGAGAGTGCGACGTGGCCGACGATGGCAAACGCGGCCCCATCCCCATCGTCAAACACGCCGGTGTAGGTGTAATGTCCTGGTCCCGCCTCGCTGATCGAGAATCGCAATAGCGTTCCCCTTTCGGTTGTCCAGCAAACATCGCCGAGTTCCGTCGCCGCGGCGTCCGCAGCGGCCAACAGCAGGCTACCCAGTGTTGCGAAGCACAGCAGCATAAGTTTGCAGCGTTTCATGGCCGGTCCTTTATCGTTGTTGGCGGGATGATCGGCTGCGCCTTCACCATCGCAGGCCCTCCATTCAAGATAGCTCGCTCACCGTCCTGCCGCAAGATTCCTGCGAGCGCTGTCGCCGGGAAGGTGGGGAAATCGCTCGCGCTTGATAGCCGCGGAAATGGGGCCATTTCTACGTTAGAATTTCCTCCGTGAATGCCCAGCCTCAATTTACCCTCAATGGCCAAGCGCGCCGCCTCGAAGCTGAGACTTGCGTGGCACAACTGCTTGAGGATCTCGGTTATGCCGGCAAGCGTGTCGCGGTCGAAATGGATGGTGAAATCGTCCCCAAGAGCCGACACGCCGAGACCCTGATCAAGGCTGGCAACCGCATCGAAATCGTCGTCGCCGTCGGCGGCGGATAAATTGACTCAAAATCACCATGAACAACGACCCGCTCATCATCGCCGGCAAATCCTACACTTCACGCCTGCTGGTCGGCACCGGCAAGTATCCCGATTTCGCCGCCACCAAGGCGGCCATCGACGCCTCCGGCGCGCAGATCGTCACGGTGGCGATCCGCCGCATGAACCTCGGCCAGGAGCCCGGCCAGCCGTCGCTGCTCGACGTGTTGCCGGCCACCGAATACACCTACCTGCCCAACACCGCCGGCTGCTATACCGCCGAGGACGCGGTGCGCACGCTACGCCTCGCCCGCGAACTGCTCGACGGCCACGATCTGGTCAAGCTGGAAGTGCTGGGCGATCCGAACACGCTGTTCCCGCACATGCCGGAAACCCTCAAGGCCGCCGAAATTCTGGTCAAGGACGGCTTCAAGGTGATGGTGTATTGCAGCGACGACCCGATCCAGGCCAAGCTGTTGGAGGAGATCGGCTGCGTCGCGGTGATGCCGCTGGCTTCCCTGATCGGTTCCGGCATGGGCATCCTCAATCCTTGGAATCTCAAGCTGATTATTGAAAACGCGAAGGTGCCGGTACTGGTCGATGCCGGCGTCGGCACCGCTTCCGACGCGGCGATCGCCATGGAACTGGGTTGCGACGGGGTGCTCATGAACACGGCCATCGCCCTGGCCAGGAATCCGCTGCAAATGGCCGGGGCCATGAAGAAGGCGGTCGAGGCCGGCCGCGAGGCCTGGCTGGCCGGGCGCATGCCGAAGAAGCTGTATGCGGCGAGCCCGAGTTCTCCCACCGCCGGCCTGATCAAGTGACCCTGTCGCAGCACATCCGCAGCTTCGTGCTGCGCCAGGGACGCGTCACCCACGCCCAGCAGCGCCACCACCTGCACGGCATGCCGCTGTGGGGTATCGCCTATCGCAATGCCGTGCTGGATCTGGACGGCGCGTTCGGCCGCGATGGCAAGACGACGCCGAGAATCCTCGAAATCGGCTTCGGCATGGGCGAGACCACCGCCGCCATCGCCGCCGCGCACCCCGAAAACGACTACCTCGGCATCGAGGTGCATACGCCGGGCATCGGCGGCCTGCTCAAGGAAATCGCCGCGCGCAATCTGAGCAACATCCGTATCGTTCAGCACGATGCCGTCGAGGTGCTGCGCGACATGATTCCGCTGGCGTCGCTGGCCGCGGTACACATTTTTTTCCCCGATCCGTGGCCGAAGAAACGCCACCACAAGCGCCGCCTGATCCAGCCGCCGCTGGTGCAACTGCTCGCCGAACGCCTGATTCCCGGCGGGTTCCTGCACTGCGCCACCGATTGGCAGGAATACGCCCAGCAGATGCTGGAAGTGCTGGGCGCCGAACCCCTGCTGGAAAACTCCGTCGCCGATTTTGCGCCACGCCCCGACTACCGCCCGCGAACCAAGTTCGAGAGCCGCGGCCTGCGTCTCGGCCACGGTGTCTGGGACGTGATTTTCCGTCGGCGTATCTGATCGCGATGCAGCCCGACCCGCTGGTCCTGGTCGTCGGCACGCTGGTCTCGGCGTTTCTGGCGGCGATCGTCCTGTTTTTTCAGGCACGCGGCTTTCCACCCGACATCCGCGGATTGCGTGAATGGAGCATGGGCTGCGCCCTGATCTTCTTCGCGGCATTGTTCAACGGCATGCGCGGTACGCTCCCGGACTCCATTGCCATCGTGCTCGGCAGCCTGGCCATCGAGGCCGGCATCGCCTTGGTCTACATCGGCCTGCTGCGCTTCAACGACCGAGTCATCCCCACCCGCCTGCTGGTTGCAGTGATGCTGCTGAACCTGCTGGCGCTCATCTATGTCACCCACTTCGAATTCAGCTTCCGGGCGCGCGTGATCATCGTTTCCGGCACCAACGCCCTGCTCCTCGGGTACTGCCTGATGGCTGTGCTGAAGGGACGCCCCGGCCGCAGCCTGCGCTTCGGCGACGGCTTCGCCGCCCTGTTCTTCATTGCCGAAACCTTGATATCCCTGGCACGGGTAGCGCTGGCGATCTGGGTCGAACCTCCCCCTGCCGACTTACTGACAGCCACCTTGATCCAGCAGATCTATCATGCAGATCTCGCGGGCTACACCTTGGGCACCGTATTGATGGCAGTCGGACTGATCCTGATGGCCAACGACCGGCTCAAGGAAGCGCTCCAGTATCTCGCCGGGCACGATACCCTGACCGGAGCATTCGCGCGCCGCGCCTTCATCGACCTGGCTGAGCGGGAACAGGCGCGCGGCAGACGCTCCGGCCAGCCGATGGCCCTGCTGATGGTCGATCTGGACCACTTCAAGACGATCAACGACAGCCACGGCCACCAGGTGGGCGACCAGGTATTGCAGCGCTTTGCCGAAATCACCCAAGCCTGCCTGCGGCGCCAGGACATCTTCGGCCGTTATGGCGGCGAGGAATTCATGGTCTTGTTGCCGGACACTGCGCGCGCCATGGCACTGATGGTGGCCGAGCGCATTTGCACCACCGTGGCGGCGACCCCCGTTCCCGTCGAGGGAAGGGATCAAGCCATCCGCATTTCCGTCAGCATCGGGGTTGCGGTCGGTGACTTCCAGACCAGTCTGGATCGTTTGATCGGCCTGGCGGATGAAGCGATGTACCGTGCCAAGGCAGCGGGGCGCAGCCGCGTCGAATATGCCGCCGAATCACTCAACGATCAGGCAGAAACTCCAGTAACAACTGGTTGAGAAAACGCTGGCCGCGGGCGCTCGGGGCAATCTGTTCCGCCGATATTTCCAGCAGGCCCGCGCATCGCGCCGCGCTAAGTCGGTCCTGAATTGACGCCAGCGGCAGGCCGGTTCGCTCCTGAAACAGGCGCGGCGAAAAACCTTCGGTCAGACGCAAGGCGTTCATCATGAACTCGAAAGGCAGTTCGTCACCGCCAACCGACTTCTGGTCGACGACGAAATCGCCGCGCGCGGCGGCGTCCAGATAGTCGCGCGGATGCCTGCGGCGCGTTTCGCGAATAACGCCTTCCGGCGAGGAAATCTTGCCGTGGGCGCCGGCGCCGATGCCGAGGTAATCGCCGAACAGCCAGTAATTCAGGTTATGCGCGCAACGCCGGCCGGGACGGGCGAAGGCCGAGGTTTCATAGTGATGGTAACCAGCGCCGGCCAGCGTGGCTTCGACCATTTCCTGCATGTCGGCGGCCAGGTCGTCATCGGGCAGCAGCGGCGGGGCATGATGAAAGGGCGTGTTCGGCTCCAGGGTCAGATGGTAGGCGGAAAGATGCGCAACCCCGAGGCCGGCGGCCGTCTCGATGTCGCTGCGCGCCTCGGCCAGCATCTGCCGCGGCAGGGCATACATCAGGTCGAGATTGACGTTGTCGAAATGCCGCAAGGCTAGATCGACGGCGCGGCGCGCCTCGGCGGCGCTATGGATGCGGCCGAGCGCCGCCAGGTGGCTATCGTTGAAGCTCTGTATCCCCAGCGACAGCCGGTTGATGCCGGAATCGCGGAAGGCTGCAAACTTGCCGGCCTCGACGGTGCCGGGATTGGCTTCGAGGGTGATCTCGGCTTCAGGCAGGAACTGTAGCCGCGAGCGCAGCGCGTTCAGCAGCGCGTCGAGTGCCTCCGTGGTCAGCAGACTGGGCGTGCCGCCGCCGATGAACACGCTGACGATGCGCCGCCCCCAGATCCTTGGCAGCGCGGCTTCGACATCGGCGATCAGGGCCGCCACATAGTCGTCTTGCGGAATGGCGCCGATACCGCCCTTGGCTTCATGCGAGTTGAAGTCGCAATACGGACATTTCTTCACGCACCAGGGAAAGTGGATATACAGCGACAGTGGCAGCAGCGTAGTCAAGCGCGTGGATGCGCTTGCACCGGCGGCACTCGCCGGCGCCAAGGCAATCGGGATGACGCGCACGATCAGTTCAAGCGGCCGGACGCAGCCGGGCTATGAGTAGCTGTAGCGCCTTGCCGCGGTGGCTGATGGCATTCTTCTGTTCCGCCCCCAGCTCGGCAGACGAACAGCCGAATTCCGGTACCAGGAACAAGGGGTCGTAGCCGAAGCCGCCGCTGCCGCGCGGCGCCGTGAGGATTTCACCGTGCCATTCGCCTTCGACCACGATGGGCTGCGGATCGTCGGCGTGACGCATCAGCACCAGCACGCACGCGTAGTGCGCACGACGGTTGGACTTGCCTTCAAGTTCCGCCAGCAGCTTGGCGTTATTGCGTTCATCCGATTTCGGTTCGCCGCCGTAACGCGCCGAGTAGACGCCCGGTGCGCCGCCCAGCGCCTCGACGCACAGGCCGGAATCGTCGGCCAGCGCCGGCAAGCCCGACAGGCGCGCGGCATGGCGCGCCTTCACCAGCGCATTCTCGACGAAGGTGTGATGCGGCTCTTCGGCCTCGGGGATGTCGAAGTCCGCCTGCGGCAGCACCTCGAAGTCCAGCGGAGCGAGCAACTGGGCGAACTCGCGCAGCTTGCCAGGGTTGTTGCTGGCCAATACGAGTTTCTTCATGGGTGGCTCAGTTTCGTCTCAGTTTCGTCTCAGTTTCGTTTGAGTGCCGCCCGTTGCGCCTCGATCAGGCTGGCGATGCCGTCCTGCGCGAGCGCCAACAGGGCATCCAGTTCCGCGCGCGAGAACGGCGGGCCTTCGGCCGTGCCCTGCACCTCGACGATGCCGCCGCTGCCGGTCATCACCACATTCATGTCGGTGTCGCACGTCGAGTCCTCCGGATAATCGAGATCGAGCACCGGCACGCCGGCGACGATGCCGACCGAAACCGCCGCGACGAAGTCACGCAAGGGACTCTGCACCAGCTTGCCGGCGGCGAGCAGGTGGTCGATGGCGTCATGCAGCGCCACGCAGGCGCCGGTGATGGCGGCGGTGCGGGTGCCGCCGTCGGCTTGCAGCACATCGCAATCGAGAGTGATCTGGCGTTCGCCGAGCGCACCGAGATCGGTGATGGCGCGCAGGCTGCGGCCGATCAGCCGCTGAATCTCCTGGGTGCGCCCGCTCTGCTTGCCCTTGGCCGCCTCGCGCGCCGTGCGGGTGTGGGTGGCGCGCGGCAGCATGCCGTATTCGGCCGTCACCCAGCCCTGGCCCTTGCCGCGCAGAAAGCCGGGCACGCTCTCCTCGACGCTGGCGGTGCACAGCACCCGGGTCTCGCCGAACTCCACCAGCACGCTGCCTTCGGCATGACGGGTGAACTGGCGGGTGATGCGCACGGCGCGCAATTCGTCGGGTTGGCGGCCGGAGGGGCGAACTGTCGTCTGATTCATGGGAAGCACCTGAAGCGGGTCGATTTGCCCAAGGTGATTATATTCGCTGGCGACACACGTTCGCACCGGCTTGCGCCGGCACCGACTGTCAGTTCACATCCCTCCGCTTATTGGCCTCCGGCGTCTCGAACCACGCCGGGTCGACCAGATCCAGCAGTTCTCCGCTGAGCACTTTCTGCAAGGCGAACACGCTTTGCGGACGCTCGCCGATATGGAGTTTCATGCACCAGTCGATCAGTTCCAAGAGTTGCGGCGAATACTGCTTGTGCCAACGCTGCAAGGCCGGTTCCAAGTCATCCTTTTGCAGGCGCAGGTCGGCGGACAGCGGGGCGCCCTTGGCCAGGCAGGAATACAGGGTGGCGCCCACCGCGTATATGTCGGTCCATGGCCCGCGTGCCTCGCCGGAGCCCATTTGTTCCGGAGCCGCGAATCCGGGTGTATGCACCGCGGTCAGGGCGAACTCGCTGGCGCCCAGGCCTTGCCGGGTGGCGCCGAAAGCCAGCAGCACCGGATGGCCGTCGCGACGCAGGTAGATATTCGCCGGCTTGATATCCAGGTGCAGCAGCTTGTGCATGTGGACTTCGCGCAGGCCATTCAACAGGCGCACGAAGACATTGCGGATGAAGCTTTCGCCGAGCTCGCCGGAATGCTGTTGGATATGCGCCTGTAGCGTCCGGCCGCGCTCATAGCGCATCACCAGGTAGGCGGTCTGGTTGGCGCGGAAGAAATCCAGCACTCGCACCACGTTGGGATGGTCGAGCTGGGCCAGCACCCGGCCTTCCTCGAAGAAGCTCATCATGCCCTGATCGAAGGCGGCCTGATGCTCGGCGCCGACGACCGGGTTCGGGTCCTCCCCGCTACGCTGGGCGAGCCGGGCGGGCAGGTATTCCTTGATCGCCACCGGCACGCCCTGCTCGTCGTAGGCCAGGTAGACGAAGGAAAAACCGCCCTGCGATAATTGCTTCTCGATGCGGTAGTCACCCAGCCGGTAGCCGGGTGGCAACGGCTGTACGATAATTGGTGGGGACATGATGCGAAGGTTACACTATCTCCAGTATCCTCTCGTCCGGCGACGTCAACGACCGCTGTGTCACCTTTAACGCCACTACTCCACTCCGGAATCTCCACCATGATATATAGCATGACCGGCTACGCCGCGGTACAGCGCGATCTTGGATCCGCTATCCTGCATCTGGAACTCAAGAGCGTCAATTCGCGCTACCTCGACATCAGTTTCCGCGTCGGCGAGGAACTGCGCTTTCTGGAAATGCCCTTGCGCGAGCTGATCGCCGCGCGCGTCGGGCGCGGCAAGTTCGAATGCCGGGGCGGCCTGATGCCGTCGTCGGCGACGGCCGGCGCGCGCGAATTGGCGGCCAACCCGGAACTGCTGGCGCAACTGGTCGTCTTGCAGGGCAGCGTGCGCGCCATCCTGCCCGAGGCGGCGCCGCTCACGGTGGCCGAAGTACTGCGCTGGCCGGGCATGCTCGGCGACCAGGCCATATCCCAGGAAACCTTGCAAGCGGAATGCCTGGCACTGGCGGCGACTGCGCTCGACGAGTTCGTCGCGACGCGCTCGCGCGAAGGCGACAAGCTGGCGACGATGATCCTGGAACGCGTCGCCCGCATGCGCGAACTGGTGGCGCAGGCGGAACCGCTGCTGCCCCGCGCCCTGGCCGAGTATCAGGAGCGCCTGGCGACCAAGCTGCGCGAGGCTGTCGCCAACCTCGACGAAGAGCGCATCCGCCAGGAGATCGGCGTGTATGCCACGCGCATCGATATCGCCGAAGAACTGTCGCGCCTCGCCACCCATTTGAGCGAACTCGAACGCGTCCTGAAGAAGGGCGGCGCCGTCGGCAAGCGCCTGGATTTCCTGATGCAGGAACTCAACCGCGAAGCCAACACCCTGTCGTCGAAATCCGTGTCCGCGGAAATCACCGCCATCGGCCTGGAAATGAAACTGATGATCGAGCAGATGCGCGAACAGATCCAGAACCTGGAGTAAGATTGCAGGCTATTTCGCTGATGTTAGGTGAAAAAATTGAAGCGCACTAATCAAGCAACTGGATGCGGTCGACTGCTGGCGTGGCTGGCAGTGATTTCGCTGTACTGGACATCCGCCGTGTTCGCCGCCGCCGCACCGTCCTTCACCGCAGCCACCAGCGGCACCGCCTACAATCTGACGATCAGCGCCAGCCTGAATGTCGGCGACGCCGACGCCGGGCGCAACGGCAATATCTATCTGGTGGCAACCCTCAACGGGAGTTGGTATGCCCATGACGGGACGTCGTGGCTGCCCTGGCTGGGTGGCCCGGTGCCGGTCTATGCCAGCGGGCCATTGACCAGCCGCAGCATAGAAATCGCCCGCAATCTCGATTCGTCGTCCCTGGTCGGAACGCAGGTGTTTCTGGGATATGGCCTGGACGAAGCCGACATGCTGGTAAATGGAAAATACGGCCTGGTGCATGCGTTTGCCGAACCGGTGCCGGTGGTGCGCTCCAGCCTGCAACGCATCGCCGCCCCGAGCGTCGCCGACGCCGACAAGGCGGCGCTGGCAAGCGGCAACAGCGCCTTTGCGCTCGACCTCTATCGCCAGTTGGCAGGCGACGCGGCAAATAGCGGCGGAAATATCTTCTTCTCGCCGCTCAGCATCTCGGTGGCCCTGGCGATGACCTACGCCGGGGCTAACGGCACCACGGCGAGCGAAATGGCCGGCGCCCTGCACTTCACCCTGCCCCAGGAGCGTTTGCATCCGGCCTTCGGCTGGCTCGATCTGGAACTGGCGAGCCGCGGGCAGGGCGCGCAGGGCAAGGATGGGCAACCCTTCCGCCTGAGCGTCTCGAATTCGCTGTGGGGCGACGCCCAGAGCCGCTTTGAAGCGCCTTTCCTGAACACCCTGGCCCAGTACTACGGCGCCGGAATGAATGTGGTCGATTTTCGGACCGCGGCAGAATCGAGCAGGACGCTGATCAACGACTGGGTGGCGAAGCAGACCGAGCAGCGCATCAAGGACCTGCTACCGTCAGGATCGCTAAGCCCCTATACGCGCATGGTGCTGGTCAATGCCGTCTATTTCAATGCCGCCTGGCAGAGCAAGTTCCTCAAGCAGGCGACCGCCAGCGCGGCCTTCACACGGCTGGATGCTTCCACCGTCCAGGTCGACATGATGAATCAGGACCTGGTCGTGCGTTATTCCGCCGGCGCCGATTACCAGGCCGCCGAACTACTCTACGACGGCGGGGAACTGGCGATGCTGGTCGTATTGCCGGCGGCGGGCCAGTTCGATCGGTTCGAGCAGGCCTTCGGCGCCGCCACCCTCGATACCATCCTGGCTACGCTGGGAAACCAGTACGTGCGTCTCGGCCTACCCAAATTCAAGGTCGCGGGCGGATTCAGCCTCAAGGCGGCGATGCAGGCACTGGGCATGCAATCCGCTTTCACCGATCATGCGGACTTCAGCGGCATCAGCTCCAGCGAAGCGTTGCTGATCCAGGACATCTTCCACAAGGGCTATGCCGACGTCGATGAAAACGGCACCGAAGCGGCCGCCGCGACCGGCGTGGTGGCGGGCGTTACCTCGGTGCCCGAGGCGCCGGCAATCTCCTTCAAGGCAGATCGGCCATTCTTGTTGTTCATCCTCGACAAGAAGACCAACACCATCGTGTTCGCCGGACGCGTGGCCGATCCCAACCCTTGATGCCACGCCTTCATGGGTGCTAGACCCTGAAGGTATCCACCCCGCTGCGCATCTGATCGGCCTTGGCTTCGAGTTCGTTGGCAAGTTGCAGCAGACCCTTCGCAGAGCTTGAGTTGTCGCCGGACATTTGCGCCACGCGCTCGGTGCTTCTGGCAAGCTCGTTGGCGGCGCTGGTATGTTCGATGAGCGCGGCGGAAATATCGTCGATCGCCTGGGTAACCTGGGTGAAGTTCGCCTGTATGGTGGCGATGGATGCCTGGGCCGTCTCGGCGTCGCCGACGCCTTGCCGTGTGGTCTTGACGACACTGTCCATCCCGCTCAGCGCGTGGTTGGCGACCTCGCCTATCTTCGCCGACATCTGGTTGATTTCCTGGGTGGCGCTGGCGGTACGCTCGGCCAGCTTGCGCACTTCGTCGGCCACCACCGCAAAGCCGCGTCCGGCCTCGCCGGCTCGCGCCGCCTCGATGGCGGCATTGAGGGCAAGCAGGTTGGTCTGGTCGGCAATGTCCTTGATGACGTCGACCAAGCCGCTAATCCGCGACGAGTCTTCGCCCAAACGCGAGACTTCACTCGCGGCACGTTCGATTTCCTGCGCTGTCGCCATCAGACCCTGAACGGTCCTGGTCACGACGCTGGCGCCCTGCTCGGCATCGCTGCGTGAATCGCTGGCGATGCGCTTGGCGACGCTGCCCTGATCGGCGATGTGGGTCGTCGACACGCTCATTTCCTCGATGGTGGCGGCCATGTTGCTCACCGCGTCGGACTCCTGATTCACGTTGCCGCTGATTTGCTGGGCCGAACTCGCCAGGCGATGGGCCATTTCGCCCAGTTGGCTGGCTTGGGTCTTGATATCCATGATCGTCTCGCGCAACTGCGCCTGCATCCTCTGGGCATCTGCGAGCAGACTTCCGGAAACCGCCGCCTGGTGCCGGCTCGACGAGAAGTCTCCGGCGGCCAGCGTGTTGATGACTTGAGCGACCATTTTCGGATCTCCTCCCAATTGCCCAAGCACCTGCCGAATCAACATGCCGGCGAGGAACGCCAGCAGCGCCAGGGAGACCAACAGCGAGACCAGAACGACGTTGCGTCGCTGCTGGTAGCCTTGTTCGGACAACAGGATCTTCTCGGCGCCCTTTTCGCCGACGAACTTGACGAAGTCGTTGCGGAACGACTTGAGTTGCGCCGCCAACTCGTTGTCGATGCCGGCTACTCTGGCGTCCGACTCGGCGCCATTGCCGCGGTAGGCATCGATCGCCGCCAGGTATTTTCCGCTCATCGCCTTGTGTTCGACGGCCATGGTGTTCAAACGGCTGATGAAACCGTCAAACCCTTGATGCCCGGCGGCCAGCGTGTTCAGCCCATCCCGGGCCTGAGCGGCATACTTGTCGAAGCCGACCACATTGGCTGTGAATTCCTCCCGATGTTTCTTCAGCTTTTCCGGGTCCGTGCCGCGTAGCCAGATGTCCTTGACCGCCTTCACTTCCTTCAGGAAGTCCGAGGTCATTCCGCCGAGTTGCGCAAGGATCTGCACGTCGCGATTGAGGCGGCCGAAACTTTCCGTTTCGTCGTTCAGCGTATTGCTCAGTTGCAGCACACTGAAGGTCGCCATCCCGACCATGAGAAGAAAGGCGACGCCAACCAGACCGAAGAGCTTGGTTTTAAGTGTCAGTTCGTCGAACATCATGTGATTCCTTGTTTTGAGCGGGCCTCATCGCGGAGATGCAGGGCGTTTTGCAGAAGGCGCTCGAAGATGGATAAAAGGGTGCAGTATCGATACACCTGCTTAACTATAGCTTAAGCTGGCCGGCGACGGTTCCCTTCCGCTACCGGCACGCCAGCGGCTTGTCACGGGCGACCGACCGCCCGGTCGTCGGCAATCCGGTCCAGTCTGATGATGCTTCCTTAAGCCGAATCGCACCCGTGGACTTGGTAGAATGCCGAGGTCAGCATCTTCCGGTACTCGATCGACCATGGCAAATCAACAGAATCGTTGGGTGGGCGGCGTAATCCTTATCGTCATCGGAAGCATATTCCTGCTTGCCAATCTTGACCTTATCGACCGCGATACGCTCCATCAGTTATGGAAGTTCTGGCCATTGATCCTGATTCTGCTCGGCGTACGCATGCTGTGGCGCAATGAGCAGTGCCGACGCCCTCCCGATTCCTGAATCGCCTGCCGGCACGGCCGTCCGCGGGAAGTGTTACACCTTGTAATCCCGGTTGGGCTATCCGCATTTCTTTGCTAGCATGAAGTGTGTTCTCCTCTGGAAACCGCCGGCGCAGCCATCGACGAGAGATTGCCGTCAATGAGTTGCCTTAGGAGTTGGATATGAACTTGAGAGCAAGCATGTTGGTCATCGCCGCGGCAGGATCACTCGTCGCAACGCCCGCCTGCGCTGACCGGGGCTATCGCCACGATCACTTCTGGGGTCCCGTCGGCTTTCTCCTCGGTAGCGCCATTCTCTATTCGGCGATTCAGCCGCGGACGGTCTATTACGCTCCGCCGGTGACCTATGCGCCTCCCGCGTATCCCGTGGCCGGCGTGGTCCAGCCCTATGATGTCGACCAGGTCTACGCCACAGCGCCGCCGATTTCGCTGCCTCCCCCACCGCAGAATGCGGCGCGGATCTCGACACTGACAATGCCGGGGAGCCAGTGGTGGTATTTCTGCAAGAATCCGGAAGGCTATTACCCCTATGTGAGGGAATGTCCAAGCGGCTGGGAGAAAGTCTCTCCCGTCCCGCCGGGCATGATCCGGCCTTAGAACAAGAGAACCAGCACCAAGCCGATCGCCGCAGGCAGGGCCTGGACGAAGAGGATCTTGCGGCTGGCTGTCGCCGCACCATACAGGCCGGCGATCAGGATGCAGGACAGGAAGAAAACCTTGACCTCGGTGCCACCGACGCCGAGGCTCAATCCCCAGAACAGCCCCGCCGCCAGGAAGCCGTTATACAGCCCCTGGTTGGCTGCCAGCACCTTGGAGGCCGTTGCCGCCTCCTGGGTCTGGCCGAATGTCCGCAAGCCGGCCGGCTTGTCCCAAAGGAACATTTCGAGCACCAGGAAGTAGACGTGCAGCAGCGCAACGAGGACGATGATCAGGTTGGTGATGAGGGACATGGCTTCTCCTTCGATTATCGCTGGTCAGCAGCAGCGGCATGGTAGCAGATGGCTTCAACCTCCATTCAGCGCTTCGGGTATCGCTTGGGCGAGAAAATCATAAACAACCCGGATGCGCGCGCTGGAGCGAATTTCCCGGTGCACGGTCAACCACACCGGCAGGGATGGGATCGCCAGTTCCGGCAGGATGCGCTGTAGGTTCGGGTCGCGATCCGCCAGCCAGGTGGCGCAAAAGCCTATGCCCAGCCCGGCCCGCAAGGTCTCCCAGAGGACCAGGTGATCGTCGCTGCGGATCCCGAATGCGTCGCGCTGGATCGGCAACCCCAGGGCATGGAAGCTGCGGATGATGAGGTCGTCGTGATCGAAGCCGATGAGATCGTGTTGCAGCAGATCGGCTACGGTCCGCGGTATGCCACGGCGCCGCAAGTATTCCTTGTGTGCGTACGTGCCGATCCCGACATTCGCGACGCGGCGGGCGATCAGCGACGCCTGTTCGGGTTTCACCATGCGGATGGCGATATCTGCTTCGCGCCGCAGCAGGTTGCTGATGGTGTCAGACGATACCACCTCGACGGCGATGCCGTGCTCCGCCTCGCGCAAGGTGGCCAGCAGCGCCGGCAGCAGATGGGTGGCCACGGTCCGGCTGGCGGTGAGGCGCACCACCCCGGCGATTTGTCTGCTTTGCCCGGCCAGGGTGCGGCCGATGGATGCGGCGCAGTCGGCCATGGCGCGCGCCTGATCGGCAATCGCCAAGGCCGACTTGGTCGGTACCAGGCCGCGCCCGGTGCGCTCGAACAGGGTTACTCCCAATTGCCGCTCCAACTCCGCCACGTGCCGGCCGAGCGTCGGCTGGCTGCTGCCGAGGGCATGGGCGGCGGCCAACAGGCTGCCGCGCTCCAGCACCGCAAGAAACGATCTCATCAGCGCCCAGTCGAACAGCGGCGACGCCAGTCCGGTATTCATTAATGTACTCATCCTATGTAATGATATGCAATTGTAAGATGCCTGCCTCCCTTGCACAATGGCGCCCCTGCCTGCGTTATGAGGGATGCGAAACATGCACGAAACAGTCTTGATTTTGGGTGCCAACGGGCGCTTCGGCCGCGTCGCAGTGCGCGCCTTTGCCGAGGCGGGCTGGCTCGTCATCGCCCAGGCACGCAAACCCCTGGTCGATCCTGGCGGCGGGCACGTCAGATTTCTCGGCCTGGCAGCCACACAACAGGATGCCATCGTGGCGGCGTCCACCGGCGCGGCAGTGGTCGTCAATGCCATGAATCCCCTGTATACCCGCTGGAACACCGAGGCCCTGCCGCTCAATGCCAACGCCATCGCGATTGCACGCGCGCTGGACGCGACCCTGATGCTGCCCGGCAACGTCTACAACTACGGCTCGCCTATCCCTTCAGAGATCTGCGAAGAGACTCTGCAACGCCCCACCAACCGCAAGGGCGAAATACGCTGCGTAATGGAAGCCACCATGCGACGCGCCGCGCCGCGCAGCATCGTGGTACGGGCAGGCGACTTCTTCGGCGGACCGGGTGCGGGCTCGTGGATGGATCAGGCCATCGTCAAGAATCTCGGCAAGGGACAGATCACCTATCCGGGTCGACGAGACCTGCAACACGCCTGGGCTTTTCTGCCCGATCTGGCGCGCGCATTTGTGCTGTTGGCGCAAACGCGAGCCAATCTCGGCCCGCACGAGTCCTTCCATTTTCCCGGCCACAGCGTCACCGGCGACGCGCTGGTTGCAGGCATCACCGCTGCGGCCCGACGCGGTGGCATTCTGCCGGCGACGATGAGCCCTGTCGTCAAGGGAATCCCGTGGCCGCTGTTGCGCATCGCCGGCATCGTCAGTCCGATGTTGCGCGAACTGGCCAGCATGAGCTACCTCTGGCGACAGCCCCACCGCCTATGCGGCGACAAGCTTGCGCGGGCCATCGGCAGCACCCCGCATACGCCCCTCGATGCGGCGCTGGACAGCACGCTGGCCGAACTGAAACTGTCTGGAGAGGCGCGGCAGGGCATGGATTGGGCATAAAATGGGTGCCGGGCGGCGCGCCGCTCCTACAGCGCGCCGCCAAACCAGAAACCTTGTGAGACCCACGACCCCACATCCATGAGCCCATTGAACCCGACGACCGCCAATCCGGTGCTGGTCGAGACCTGGCGCGGCGACACCGTCGAGTCGTACCACCGCGGCGCGCTTGCCGTGGTCGATGCCGATGGCAAGTTGCTCGCGTCACTGGGCGACACCGATCGGCCGATCTTTCCGCGCTCGGCGGTCAAGGCATTACAGGCCCTGCCCCTGGTGGCGAGCGGCGCGGCCGATGCTTTTGGCCTGCCCGACCAGGCGCTGGCGATGGCCTGCGCATCACACGGCGGCGAGCCCGCGCATACGCAACGCGTTGCCGCGACGCTGGCGGCGGCCGGCCTGGCTGCGGAAACGCTCGAATGCGGCGCGCACTGGCCCGCCGACGAGGCAACGCTGCACGCGCTGCTGCGCGCCGGGGCCGGCAGGAGTTCGCTGCACAACAACTGCTCCGGCAAGCATGCCGGTTTTCTCTGCCTGGGCTGCCTCCTCGCCGGCCAGTCCGACCCGCGCGCTTTCCTGCGCGGCTATGTCCAGCCGGAACACCCGGTCATGCGGGAAGTCACCGCGGCGCTGCAAGCCGCCACCGGCTTCGATCCGACCAGCGCACCGCGCGGCATTGACGGCTGCTCTATCCCGACCTTCGGCATCGCACTGCGCCGCCTGGCGCTGGCTTTCGCGCGCTTCGGCAGCGGCGTGGGCCTGAGCGCCGAACATGCGCGCGCCGCGCAGCGGCTGCGGCTGGCGGTCGCCGGCGCGCCGTTCTACGTCGCCGGCAGTAATCGCTTCGACACGCGGGTCATGGAACGCCTGGGGGCGCGGGTGTTCTGCAAGGTCGGCGCCGAGGGGGTGTACTGCGCGGCTTTTCCCGAGCGGGGTCTGGGCGTCGCCCTGAAGATCGACGACGGCGGTTACTCCCGCGCCGCCGACGTGGCGATTGCGGCGCTGATCGAGAGCGCAGTCGCGCTCGACGATGATGAAACCCGCTTCATGCACCAGTTCAGCAATAAGGCGCTGAGCAACTGGAACGGCATCGCCGTCGGGCGAGTCGCCGCGGCGAAGGCTCTGCGCGGCCTGACCCTGCGTTGAAGGCCATACAGCCCTGATTGGGCTAAGTCAGCGGCCGCGAAATCTTGGCCGACGCTTGTCGAGAAACGCCGCCAGTCCTTCCCGGTAATCCTCGCTATCCAGGTAGTCGAAGTTTTCGCGTATTTCGTCGGCGCCGAGCGGCGAGGAATCGCTGCTCATCCGCCGCACCAGTTGCTTGTGCCGGCGCGCCACCAGTGGCGCGCCGGCCGCGATGCGCCGGGCCGTCGCGTACGCTTCGTCCTCGACATGGTCGTCCGCCACCAGGCGCGTCAATAGCCCTTTTGCGAGGGCCTCCTGTGCCGTCAGCAGCCGCCCTTCCAGCAGAATCTCCAGCGCGGTGGCGGGCCCAGCCAGTGCCAACAGGCCGGCCAGTTCGGTGTGCGCCATGGTGAAGCCGAGTTTCATGATAGGCGCACCGAAGGTTGCGGAAGCGCCGGCGATGCGCAGGTCGCACTGTCCGGCGATCTCCAGGCCGCCGCCGACGCAAGCACCCTGGATCATGGCCACGCAGGGATGACGGCAGGCGGCGATGCTATTCAAGGCGTCGGCGACCCACTCGCCGTGGTACACCTGGGCTTGTTCATAGGTGGCACGCAGGCTGAGAAATTCCTCGATGTCGCCGCCGGCGGCGAAAGTCGAGCCGGCGCCGCGGATCACGACGCAACGCAGCGCTTCATCCGCGTGCAGGCGATTCATGGTCTGCGTCAACGCCCGCCACATCGACGCGGTCACGGCATTCAGCTTGTCCGGGTTGGACAGCGTAACGGTGGCAATGGTGCCGGCCGCGTCACGCTCGCAGAGGATGGCGGGCTTCAAGGCGCGCGCAGTTTCGCCAGTGCCGCGCGGCCGGAAAGCAGGTGGTCGTGCATCTGACGTGCCGCCTCGTTGGCGTCGCGGCGACGAATCGCCTTGAGGATGGAGCGGTGTTCGGCCAGCGATTGTTTCAAGCGGCCTTCCACACGCAGCGAATCGCGCCGGGTCAACTTGAGCATCCTGCGCGTATCGTCGATCAGTTGCGACAGCCAGCGGTTGCCGGCGAGCAGTTGCAGGGCGGCATGGAAGTCGTGGTTGGTTTCGAAGAAGCGATCGACATCGCCCTTCTTCGCATGGACTTCGAGCTCGTCATGGATTGCCGACAGGCGGCACAAATCCGCATCCGTGGCCTTTTGGGTGGCTTCTGCGGCGCAGCGGCCTTCGAGCAAGGCCATCACCGGGAAGATTTCGTCGAGATCGATTTCGGACAGTTCGGTGACATAACATCCCCGCCGCGGCTTGAGCGTCACCAGGCCTTCGGATGCCAGCACTTTCAGCGCTTCGCGCAGGGGGGTGCGCGAAATGCCGTATTCCAGCGCCAGCGCCTGCTCGTCGATCCAGCCGCCGGGCGGCAACTCGTGAGCATAGATGCGCGTGCGCAAGCGCTCGGCGACCTGCTGGTAAAGGGCCGGGGAGGCGATGCTGATTTCGGGGCTTGCATTCATAATTATGGATACAGTATTATGTTGTCCAATCGATGTCAAGGGCGATGCCACCATCCGGCAAATCCCGTTAAAGAGTAAAGTTCCCGGCGCCACATGGGCTCTCGCATCTCCCTCGGCGCCATTTCGATGGCGTCACCCGTAAGGAAAGCAGCGCATGAGCAAATATCCGGAAGTCGGCACTCCCTCGCTGGAGGCCTGGAACAAGGCCGCCGCCAAATCCGCGCCGGGCGGCGATGTCCAGGCGCTGGCCTGGAACACCCCGGAAGGCATCGCCGTCAAACCGCTGTACACCCGGGCCGATGTCGCCGGCCTGCCTTACGCCGACACCCTGCCGGGATTCGCGCCTTTCGTGCGCGGTCCGCAGGCCACCATGTACGCCGGGCGGCCGTGGACCATCCGCCAATATGCCGGCTTTTCCACCGCCGAGGCCTCCAATGCCTTCTACCGCAAGGCGCTCGCCGCCGGCGGCCAGGGTGTTTCGGTGGCCTTCGACCTGGCCACCCATCGCGGCTACGATTCCGACCACCCGCGTGTGACCGGCGACGTCGGCAAGGCCGGCGTCGCCATCGACTCGGTCGAGGACATGAAGATACTCTTCGACGGCATCCCGCTGGATAAGGTGTCGGTATCGATGACCATGAACGGCGCCGTGCTGCCGGTGCTGGCCGGCTACATCGTGGCGGCGGAGGAACAGGGCGTCAGCCAGGACAAGCTGTCGGGGACCATCCAGAACGACATCCTCAAGGAGTTCATGGTCCGCAACACCTACATCTACCCGCCCGAACCGTCGATGCGCATCGTTGCCGACATCATTGGCTACACGGCACGGCACATGCCGAAGTTCAATTCGATTTCGATCTCCGGCTACCACATCCAGGAAGCCGGCGCGACGCAGGCCCTGGAACTGGCTCTGACTCTTGCCGACGGCCGGGAATATGCGCGCGTGGCGCTGGCCAGCGGCATGGACGTGGACGATTTCGCCGGGCGATTGTCTTTCTTCTTCGCCATCGGCATGAACTTCTACCTGGAAGTCGCCAAGCTGCGCGCTGCGCGCCTGTTGTGGTGGCGCATCATGCAGGAATTCGGCCCGAAGAATCCCAAGTCGCTGATGCTGCGCACCCACTGCCAGACTTCGGGTTGGTCTCTGACCATGCAGGACCCATACAACAACGTGGTGCGCACCACCATCGAGGCAATGGCAGCGGTGTTCGGCGGCACCCAGTCGCTGCACACCAACTCGCTCGACGAGGCGATTGCCCTGCCGACGGAATTCTCCTCGCGCATCGCCCGCAACACCCAGTTGATCATCCAGGAGGAGACGCACATCGGCAGCGTCGTCGATCCCTGGGGCGGCTCCTACATGATGGAGAAACTGACCCAGGACATCGCCGACGAAGCATGGAAAATCATCGAAGAAGTCGAGGCCATGGGTGGCATGACCAAGGCGGTCGAGTCCGGCTGGGCCAAGCTGAAGATCGAGGAATGCGCAGCGCGCAAGCAGGCGCGCATCGACGCTGGCCAGGATGTCATCGTCGGCGTGAACAAGTACAAACTGGACCAGGAAGACGCCATCGATTTCCTCGACGTGGACAACCACGCCGTGCGCGAGGCCCAGGTGGCGCGTCTGGCCCACGTTCGTGCCGGCCGCGACGGTCAGGCGGTGGCTGCGGCGCTGGCGGCATTGACGGCCTGCGCCAAGACTGGGGAAGGCAACCTGCTGGCCCTGGCGATCCAGGCCAGCCGCCTGCGCGCCACGGTCGGCGAGATCTCCGACGCCCTGGAGGCCGCCTGGGGTCGCCACCGTGCCAACAATCAGACCGTTTCCGGCGTGTATGGCGCCGCCTTCGCGGAGGACCAGGACTGGATGGACATCAAGAAACAGATCAAGGCGTTTGCCGACACCGAAGGCCGCCGCCCGCGCATCATGATCGCCAAGCTCGGCCAGGACGGCCACGACCGCGGCGCCAAGGTGGTGGCCACGGCTTTCGCCGACCTCGGCTTCGACGTCGACATCGGCCCCTTGTTCCAGACGCCGGAGGAGGCCGCGCGCCAGGCGGTGGAGAACGATGTTCACGCCATCGGCGTATCGACCCTGGCAGCCGGCCACAAGACGCTGGTGCCGGCGCTGGTCGATGCCCTCAAGAACCAGGGCGCTGGCGAGATCGTGGTCTTCGTCGGCGGCGTGGTGCCGGCCCAGGATTATGAGTTCCTCTACCAGGCCGGCGCCAAGGGCATCTTCGGACCCGGCACGCCGATCCCGCAATGCGCCCGCGAGGTGCTGCGGGCGATTGCCGCGGCCCGTGCCACCCACGCGTCATCCGGCAACTGAACCGTCTGGCATGAAGAGCAAACCCGGCCTGGGTCTTTCCGCCGCGGATGCCGAATTGGCGGCGGGCATCCTCGCCCGCCAGCGCCGCCCGCTGGCCAAGGCCATTACCCTGATCGAATCGACGCGCCACGACCACCAGGCGCGCGCCCAGGCACTGCTGGAGAAATTGCTGCCGTACAGCGGCCAGGCGGAGAAATGCCTGCGCGTCGGCATCTCCGGCGTGCCGGGAGTCGGCAAGTCGACCTTCATCGAGGCACTGGGTATGCACCTCGTCGAGCGCAGCCACCGGGTCGCGGTGCTGGCGGTCGATCCGTCGTCGACGCTGTCCGGCGGCGCCATCCTCGGCGACAAGACGCGCATGGAGCGCCTCAGCCAGCGCGAGGAAGCCTTCATCCGGCCGACGCCGACCAGCGGTTCGCTCGGCGGCGTCGCCGAAAAGACCCGCGAGGCGATGCTGCTGTGCGAAGCGGCGGGATTCGAAATCATCATCGTCGAAACGGTGGGCGTCGGCCAGTCGGAGACTGCGGTCGCCGGCATGACCGACGTATTCGTGCTGCTGCAACTGCCGAATGCCGGTGACGATTTGCAGGCGATCAAGAAAGGTATTGTCGAATTGGCCGACCTGGTGGTCTTCAACAAGGCCGATCTCGACCCTGCGGCAGCCGAGTCCGCCGCCCGCCAAATGGAATTGGCGCTGCACTTGCTGCGACCCAACTCGCCGCACTGGCAGCCGCGGGTGCTTCAGTCCTGCGCCGCCCAGGGCCAAGGTATCGCGGCGTTCTGGCAGGCCATCGAGGACTACCGCAAGACCATGCAAGATACCGGCGAGTTCGCCGCCAAGCGCCGCCACCAGGCGCAGGCCTGGATGTGGGCGCTGATCGACTCCGGCTTGCAAGCGCGCTTTCGCCAGCATCCGGCGGTGCGGCGTGAACTGCCGGCGCTCGCCACCGCCGTCGAAGCCGGGGAGGTACCGCCGGTGCTGGCGGCCGAACGCCTGCTGGATTGTTTCAAAGAAAAACTTCACCTTTAGGCTTGACTGGAGAACATCCATGCACGACATCATTCAGCAACTGGAGCAGATGCGCGAACAGGCGCGTCTCGGCGGCGGCACCAAGCGCATCGAAGCCCAACATGCGAAGGGCAAACTGACCGCCCGCGAACGCATCGAGTTGCTGCTCGACCCGGGCTCGTTCGAGGAATGGG
This sequence comes from Sterolibacterium sp., assembly GCA_041665185.1. Taxonomy (GTDB): domain Bacteria; phylum Pseudomonadota; class Gammaproteobacteria; order Burkholderiales; family Rhodocyclaceae; genus JACRAR01. Next base: position 11,230 of record JBAYJH010000004.1, on the reverse strand, counting down.
ACATGTTCGTCGAGCATCGCTGCACCGACTTCGGCATGGCCGAAAACAAGATCCCCGGCGACGGTGTGGTGATCGGTTACGGCACCATCAACGGCCGCATGGTATTCGTCTTCTCGCAGGATTTCACGGTGTTCGGCGGCGCGCTGTCGGAGGCGCACGCCGAGAAGATCTGCAAGGTGATGGACCACGCCATGAAGATGGGGGCGCCGGTGATCGGCCTCAACGACTCCGGCGGGGCACGCATCCAGGAGGGCGTCGCCTCGCTCGGCGGCTATGCCGACGTGTTCCAGCGCAACGTCATGGCATCCGGCGTGGTGCCGCAGATATCGCTGATCATGGGCCCCTGCGCCGGCGGCGCGGTGTATTCGCCGGCCATGACCGACTTCATTTTCATGGTCAAGGACACCTCCTATATGTTCGTCACCGGGCCGGAAGTGGTGAAGACGGTGACCCACGAGGAAGTCACGGCGGAAGAACTCGGCGGCGCGGTGACCCACAACACCAAGTCGGGCGTGGCTGATCTGGCCTTCGAGAACGACGTCGACGCGCTGCTGATGCTGCGCCGTTTCGTGAACTTCCTGCCGCTCAGCAACCGCGACAAACCACCGCTGCGCCCTTCCGCCGACCCCGCGGAACGCCTCGACCTGTCGCTCGACACGCTGGTGCCGGACAGCGCCAACAAACCCTACGACATGAAGGAGCTAATCCACAAGATCGTCGACGACGGCGACTTCTTCGAGCTCCAGCCCGACTACGCCAAGAACATCCTGATCGGCTTTGGCCGCATGGAAGGCCAGACGGTGGGCATCGTCGCCAACCAGCCGCTGGTGCTGGCCGGCTGCCTGGACATCAAGTCGGCGATCAAGGGCGCGCGCTTCGTGCGTTTCTGCGACGCCTTCAACATCCCGGTGATCACCCTGGTCGACGTTCCCGGCTTCATGCCCGGCACTGCACAGGAATACGGCGGCATCATCAAGCACGGCGCCAAGCTGCTGTATGCCTATGCCGAATGCACCGTGCCCAAGGTCACCCTGATCACTCGCAAAGCCTACGGCGGCGCCTATGACGTGATGGCCTCGAAGCACCTGCGCGGCGACGTGAATTTCGCCTGGCCCTCGGCAGAGATCGCCGTGATGGGGCCGAAAGGCGCGGTGGAGATCATCTTCCGCGAAGAGAAGGGCGACCCTGCCAAGCTGGCCCAGCGCGAGGCCGAGTACAAGGCCAAGTTTGCCAACCCCTTCGTCGCCGGTTCGCGCGGCTTCATCGACGACGTGATCCAGCCGCACGAGACCCGCAAGCGCATCTGCCGCTCGCTGGCCATGCTGCGCGGCAAGAAACTGGAAAATCCCTGGCGCAAGCACGGCAACATTCCCCTCTGACCGAGTTTGGCATCGTGAATCGCTGCGTTGGCTGCGTCGTCCGCTTCTCGCCGTGCAACAGCACTGTCTCGTCGCGGTCTCCTTGCCGCCTTGCGCTTCGCGGGCCAAATCGGTCATAGAATCACTCCGAATTGAGGATCTGAAATGTTCAAGAAGATACTGATTGCCAACCGCGGAGAAATCGCCTGCCGCGTCATCAAGTCGGCGCGCAAGATGGGCATCAAGACCGTCGCCGTGTATTCCGAGGCCGACAAGGATGCGCGCCACGTCGAGATGGCCGACGAGGCCGTCTGCATCGGCCCGCCGCCGTCGAAGGAATCCTACCTGTGCATGGACAAGATCATCGCCGCCTGCCGGCAGACCGGCGCTGAGGCGGTACATCCGGGCTACGGCTTCCTCTCCGAAAACCCCAAGTTCTGCGCCGCCCTGGAACAGGCCGGCATCGTCTTCATCGGCCCCAAGCCGCACGCCATGCAAGCCATGGGCGACAAAATCGCCTCCAAGAAGTTGGCGATGGCGGCCAAGGTCAGCACCATACCCGGCTATACCGACGTCATCGAGAAAGTCGACGACGCGGTGCGCATCGCCGCCGGCATCGGCTACCCGGTGATGATCAAGGCCTCGGCCGGCGGCGGCGGCAAGGGTCTGCGCATCGCCTTCAACGACCACGAGGCGCGCGAGGGATACCAGAGCTGCCGCAACGAGGCGAAGAACAGTTTCGGCGACGACCGGGTATTCATCGAGAAATACATCGAGGAACCGCGCCATATCGAAATCCAGGTGCTCGGCGACAGCCACGGCAACATCCTGTACCTGTGGGAACGGGAATGCTCGCTGCAACGCCGCCACCAGAAAGTGGTCGAGGAAGCGCCTTCGCCCTTCCTCGACGCGGCCACCCGCAAGGCCATGGGCGAGCAGGCGGTGGCATTGGCGCGCGCCGTGCAATATCAGAGCGCCGGCACGGTCGAGTTCGTGGTCGGCGGCAAGGACAAGCAATTCTATTTCCTCGAAATGAACACCCGGTTGCAAGTCGAGCATCCGGTCACCGAGTTGATCACCGGCCTCGACCTGGTCGAGCAGATGATCCGCGTCGCCGCCGGCGAAAAGCTCTCCTTCAGCCAGGAACAGATCAAGCTCGACGGCTGGGCGATGGAGTGCCGCATCAATGCCGAGGATCCGTTCCGCAACTTCCTGCCCTCGATCGGCCGGCTGGTGAAATACCTGCCGCCGCCGGAGGAGCCGGCCGGCTTGGCGACCCGGGTGCGGGTGGACACGGGGGTGTATGAGGGCGGCGAGATCTCGATGTATTACGATCCGATGATCGCCAAGCTGATCGTCCATGGCGCCACGCGTGAGCAGGCCATCGCTCGTATGCGTGACGCGCTGAACCGCTTCGTGATCCGCGGCGTGTCCTCCAACATCGCCTTCCAGGCGGCGCTGATGCAGAACCCGCGTTTCATTTCCGGCGACTTCAACACCGGCCTGATCGCCGAGGAGTATCCCAAAGGCTTCAACGCGGCCAGTGCGCCGCACGACGACCCCGCCATGCTGATCGTGGTCGGCGCCGCCATCCACCGCCGCTACCTGGAACGCAACACCAGGATCAACGGCCAGCTGCCGGGCCACGAATACAAGCCCGGCAACGAATTCGTGGTGCTGCTGGGCGACACCCAGCACGCCGTGGTCGTGACTCCGGCGGAAGGCGGCTTCGACGTGGCCTACGCCGGTGAACAGTACCAGGTCCGTTCGGCCTGGCAGTTCGGCCAGCCGCTCTACCAGGGCACGTTGAACGGCGAGCCGATCTGCATGCAGGTCGAGCGCGTCGGCTTGCGCTACCGCGTGTTCCACTGGGGCACCCAGGCCGACCTGATGGTGCTGACGGCGCATGCGGCGGCCTTGCAGAAACTCATGCCGCACAAGGCGCCGCCCGATCTGTCGAAGTTCCTGCTCTCGCCGATGCCCGGGCTGCTCGCCGACATCTGCGTGGCGGCCGGTCAGGAGGTCAAGGCCGGCGAGAAGCTGGCGGTGATCGAGGCGATGAAGATGGAGAATGTCCTGAAAGCCGAGCAGGACGGCGTGGTCGACAAACTGCTGGCGAAGCCCGGCGAAAGCCTCGCCGTGGATCAGGCCATCATCGCATTTCGCTGAGATTCGCTAAGTTTCGCTGAGACGTGGCGACGCTCGATCACCTGGTGCTCGCTACGCATGACCTCGAAGAAGGCACGGCCTGGCTGGCAGACCATCTCGGCGTGGCGTTGTCGCCCGGCGGCACGCATGCCGCGATGGGCACCCACAATCGCCTGCTCCGGCTCGGTCCGTCGACCTATCTCGAACTGATCGCCATCGATCCGCAGGCCCTGGCGCCGCCACGGCCGCGCTGGTTCGCCCTGGACACGCCGGCGATGCAGGCGCGCATCGCCGAGCGGCCGCGGCTGATCCACTGGGTGGCGCGCAGCAATGACATAGCCGCGGAATCCGCCGTCTGCCCCGAACCACTCGGCGAAATCACCCCGATGCGGCGCGGCAATTTCGAGTGGCTGATCACCGTGCCGACCGACGGCCATCTGCCTAGAGATGGTTTGGTGCCCACGCTGATCGAATGGCGGGTGCCGCGACATCCCGCCGCCGCCTTAGCCGACGCCGGTTGTACCCTGCGAAAGCTGGAGGGTTTCCATCCCGATCCGCAACCAATCAAGACAGCGCTAGCCGCGCTCGACCTTGATAAGAGCTTGGCAATCTATGTGGGCGCCGACATCGAGCTGCTGGCCTATCTCGAAACCCCACGCGGCCTGCGCGAATTGGATTGAAATCAAGTCAACAGTGGGTGCATCCAGACGAACAGCGACTGGCCCTGGGCTTCCGCCAGCCTCGCCAGGTCGGCGAGATCCATCACCAGGGCGAGCACCTCATCCTCGTCCCATCGTTCCATTTCAAACTCCTCGCTGGCGGCCAGCTCCTCTCCTACCCGCTCCAGCGCTTCCTCGTCGAAGCCCGCCAGCTTTTCCAGAGCCTCGTCGGCCAGGCGCAGCACCACGGTTCCGCTCTCCTCCGCCACATAGGCCGGCTCATAATGGCTGAGCGCCAGGTCGAGTTCCTCGCCGGTGAGCAGGCAGTGCAGCATGACGATCTTGGCGGTATCCAAACCGCGCCGCGCGATGCCGCTCCACTCTTCCAGCGGCTCCAGCGATTCTCCGACGGACGTCAGCTCATCCTCTTCGGCGGCGACGATATAGACGAGTATTCCCATTGCTTCACTCCAGGTTCCAAAGAGAAATTGCGACAAGCCCGGCAATGTGCAATTATCCTCGCAACCATAGGCTTCGAGAAATACAAATCTGACAATAAGGGGAGAGCAATGGCGGAAATCACCGGCGGCGAAATCATCGCGCGCATGTTGCAGAAAGAGGGTGTCGAGAAGGTGTTCGGCATCATCGACGGCACCTACTTCGGTTTCTATTCGGCGCTGCACCGGCTCGGCATCGAGATCGTCACGCCGCGCCACGAGACTTCGGCGGCGCACATGGCTGGCGCCTACGCGCGGCTGACCGGCCGGCTCGGCGTGTGCATGGCCAGCAACGGCCCCGGCGTGGCCAACATCCTGCCCGGTCTGGTGGTCGAGCAGGGCGAGGGCAACCGGGTGCTGGTGATCACCAGCGCGCGCCGGCCGAGCATCATGTACCCCGACCGCGGCGGCGCCTATCAGTGCTTCGACCAGAGCGGCGTGATCGGCAAGATCGCCAAGTGGAGCAGCGCCGTCTCATCCTTCGACCGGGTCCCGGAACTCGTCCGGAAAGCGCTGCGCAAGAGCTGGGAGGGACGTCCCGGCGTGATCCATGTCGATGTCCCGGAAAACATCATGAACGGCAAGGTGAAGGCCGACGTCGCCTTCTGGGCGCCGCACCAGTACCGCCACACCGCCCCGCTGGCGCCGACCGCCACGCAGGTGGAATCCGCTGCCCAACTCCTGATCGCCGCCGAGGCGCCGATGATCCACGCCGGCAGCGGCATCATTCACGCCAACGCCTTCGATGCGCTGCGCCGCGTCGCGGAACTCCTGCACGCGCCGGTAACGACGAGCTGGGCGGCGCGTGGCGCGCTGTCCGAGACTTCGCCGCTGGCGATGCCGATGCCGCACGTCAAGCTCAACCACAAGGTGCGCAACGACGCCGACGTGGCCTTGATCATCGGCTCGCGCGTCGGCGAAACCGACTGGTGGGGCAAGCCGCCGTATTGGCGCCACCCCTCCGAGCAGCAGACCATCCAGGTGGACCTCGACGGCGACATGCTGGGCCTGAACAAGCCGGCCGACCTGGCGATCGTCGCCGACGCCAGGCGCTTCCTCGAACTGCTAGGCGACGAGATGGAGCGGCGCAAAGGCGAGATCAAGCTGGAGCCGCGCCGCAGCCGCGTCTCAGGCTACACCAGGACCATGCAGGATGACCGCGCCGGCTGGGACAAGGCGCTTGCCGACATGGCGGTGCCGATGCATCCCGCCCATATCGCCTCGGTCTGCGGCGAAGTCTTCGCGCCGGATACCGTGCTGGTGGCCGATGGCGGCAACGCCACCATCTGGGCGATGTTCTACTACCAGGCCAAGGTTCCGAACAGCATCATCTCGACCTTCAAGTTCGGCATGCTCGGCGCCGGCATGGCGCAGGCGGTCGGGGCGGCCGTGGCGCGGCCGGGCAAACCGGTGTGCTGCATCATCGGCGACGGCGCCTTCGGCTTCCATCCGCAGGAAGTCGAGACCGCCGTGCGCAATAACGCGCAAGTCATCTACATCGTGCTCTGCGACAAGCAGTGGGGCATGGTGAAGATGAACCAGCAGTTCATGCTGCGCCCGTTCAAGACCATGATCTTCAAACATCTCGACCCGGACGAGACGATCAAGGCCGACCTCGGTGAAATCGAATTCGACAAGCTGGGCCAGAGCATGGGCGCCTACGGCGAGCGGGTTTCAGATCCGCAACAGCTCAAGCCGGCGTTGCAACGCGCGCTGGCTTCCGGCAAGTGTTCGGTGATCCATGTCGACGTCGACCCGGTGAAACACATGTGGGCGCCGGGCCTGATCCACTTCAAGAAGATGCACGAGGAACCGAAGGGATAGGCCGGAGGCCGCACCGATGACCGACATCGACCTGATCCGCCTCAACTTCAATCCCCAGACGCTGTTCCTGTTGAACTGCGTGCTGGGCTTCGTCATGTTCGGCGTTTCGCTGGAATTGAAACCCGAGGATTTCAAGGAGGCGTTGCGCACGCCGCGCGCCCTGGTGATCGGCCTGCTCGCCCATCACCTGGTGTTTCCGGCCTTCACCTTCCTGCTGGTGCTGTTGCTGCAGCCGCGCCCCAGCATCGCCCTGGGGATGATCCTGGTGTCGTCCTGTCCGGCCGGCAACATCTCCAACTTCCTCACCCACTTCGCCCGCGGCAACACTGCGTTGTCGGTATCCATCAGCACCCTGTCGACGCTGACCGCCATCGTCATGACCCCCGCCAACATCGCCTTCTGGGGCGCGCAGTACGCGCCGGCACAGGCCATCCTGCGCCAGGTGGCAGTGAATCCGCTGGAGATGTTCGTGCATGTCTTCCTGCTGCTCGGCCTGCCTCTGGCGGTGGGACTGTATGTCTCGCGCCGCTGGCCCAACTTCACCGAGCGGGCGAGGAAACCGATGAAGTACTTCTCGCTGGGTTTCTTCCTGCTGTTCGTGCTGGCGGCGCTGGGCGCCAACTGGCAATACTTCGTGCTCTATGTCGGCACGGTGGTCGGCGTGGTGTTCCTGCACAACGCCTCGGCGCTGGCGACCGGCTACGGCCTGGCCTTCGTCAGCCGCCTGCCGGAGCGCGATCGACGCGCTGTCTCCATCGAATGCGGGATACAGAATTCCGGGCTGGGGCTGATCCTGATCTTCAACTTCTTCGACGGCCTCGGCGGCATGGCGGTGGTGGCGGCGTGGTGGGGCATCTGGCACATCGTCGCGGGCATGACCGTCGCCACCCTGTGGAGCCGGCGGCCGCCACAGGCCGTAGCATCGGCCCCCGCGGCTGCATGACTACTCGCCGCGTCCTGGTCACCGGCGCCTCCGGTTACCTGGGCAGCCTGGTTGTTGCATCCTTGGCTGCACGTAACGATGTCGGTATTGTTGCGCTCGATGTGCGCGAACCGGCGCAGCGCCTGCCCGGCGTCGCTTACGAAATCGCCGACATCCGCGCGGCGGAGGTCGACTCCCTGGTCGCCCGCCATGCGCCGGAAGTGGTGGTGCATCTGGCCTCCATCGTCACGCCGGGCAAGGACAGCAACCGGGAATTCGAGTACAGCGTCGACGTCGGCGGCACGCGCAACCTGCTCGAAGCTTGCGTGCACCAAGGCGTGCGGCGGGTCATCGTCACCTCCAGCGGTGCGGCCTACGGCTACCATGCCGACAACCCGGCGTGGCTGACCGAGAGCGACCCGGTACGCGGCAATCAGAGCTTCGCCTATGCCTGGCACAAGCGCCTGGTGGAAGAGATGCTGGCCGACTATCGCCAGCGCCACCCGGCTCTGGAGCAGGTCGTCTTCCGCATCGGCACAATACTGGGGGCGACGGTGAAGAACCAGATCACCGACCTCTTCGACAAGCCGCGGCTGATTGCCATCCGCGGCTCGGACAGTCCCTTCGTCTTCATCCACGACCGCGACGTGGTCGGCGCCATCCTGCACGCCATCGACTCGCCGGCGACCGGCATCTTCAATGTGGCCGGAGACGGCGCATTGACGATTTACGAGATCGCGGCGAAACTCGGCAAGCGTTGCGTGGTGTTGCCGCCATCCCTGCTAAGCTTGGCGCTGCGCGTGCTGAAGGCTTTCGGCCTGACGCAGTACGGCCCGGAGCAGGTGGACTTCCTGCGTTACCGCCCGGTGCTCGACAACGCGAGACTGAAGAACGAATTCGGCTACGTGCCGAAGTTGACCTCGGTGCAGGTTTTCGATCTCTACCTCGAAGCACGAAACAATCGTGGCAAGGCGTGATTTTTCCGGCCGGACAGTCGTCGTCACCGGCGCCGGCGGCGGACTCGGGCGCGCGCTGTGCCTGGCCTTCGGCCGCGCCGGCGCACGCATCGCCGCGCTCGACCGTGACGAAGCGGGACTGACGCAGACGGCCGCGGGACTGAACACGGCCGGCATCGCCTGCATCACCTGCGTCTGCGACGTGACGCGCGAAGAGGAGTGCGTAAACGCCATGGCAGAAACCAGGCGCGCTTTCGGCGGCGTCGACGTGCTGATCAATAACGCCGGCATCACCCATCGCAGCGCATTCACCAACACCAATCCCGCCGTCATCCGCAAGGTGATGGATGTCAATTTTTTCGGGGCACTGCATTGCACGCATGCGTCCCTCGCTGATCTCATCGCGCGGCGCGGCATGGTGATCGCCATCTCCAGCGTGGCCGGCTTCGCCCCGCTGATCGCCCGCACCGGCTACGCCGCCAGCAAACATGCGCTGCACGGCTTCTTCGACAGCCTGCGCACCGAAATCGAACCGCTCGGTGTGAAAGTGCTGCTGGTCTGTCCGTCCTTCATCCGGACCGGCATCGAGAAGAACGCCCTGGATGGCGACGGCGGCCTGGCCCAGCATCCGCAGGCCATCATCGGCACGCGCAGCACTGCCGAAGAAATGGCCGAGCGCATTCTCAACGCCGCAAGCCGCGAACACCGCCTGTTGCTTCCCGACGGCGTTTCACGCGCCTCGTGGTGGGTGGCGCGCTTGCTGCCACGACTCTATGAACGCTTGATGGTGAAGAAACTGGGCAAGGAGATGCGCGACAGTTGAAGCGGATGTGTTTGCCGCCAGCCGTTCGTTAGCTGGCCATCTGGGAAAACGCCGCAATCACCTCCGCCGGCGCCTGCACCAGCTCGATCAGCACGCCTTCGCCGGCTATCGGGAACTGCTCGTTGGCCTTGGGATGCAGGAAGGTGATGTCGTAGCCGGCGGCGCCCGTGCGGATGCCGCCCGGCGCGAAGCGCACGCCTTGCGCGGTGAGCCAGGCCACGGCGGTCGGCAGATCGTCCACCCACAGGCCGACGTGATTCAGCGGCGGCTCATGCACCGCCGGCTTCTTGGCGGGATCGAGCGGCTGCATCAGGTCGACTTCCAGCTTGAACGGGCCGCTGCCCAGGGCGGCGATGTCCTCGTCGACGTTCTCGCGCTCGCTGCGGTAGTTGCCGGTGATACTCAAACCGAACATGTCGACCCACAGCGTTTTCAGGCGCTCCTTGGAGGGTCCGCCGATGGCGATCTGCTGGATGCCGAGGATCTTGAATGGACGGGCGTTCATATTACTTGGCCTTTCGGGTCAACAAGTAAATGCCGTAGGCTATCATCGGCAGCGACAGCCATTGGCCCATGCTGACGGTATAGCTGAAGCCGAAGACGCCGGCATCCGGTTCGCGGAAGAACTCGGCGAGAGAGCGGAACACGCCGTAACCGACCAGAAACATGCCCGACACCGCGCCGCGCGGTCGCGCATTCTTCCCAGCCGAGTACCACCACAGCAGGACGAACAGGCACAGGCCCTCCAGCCCGAACTGGTAGATCTGGGACGGATGTCGCGGCTGGGCATCCACCTGGGGAAACACCATCGCCCACGGCAGCGAGGCATCAGCAACGCGTCCCCACAGTTCGCCGTTGATGAAATTGCCGATGCGCCCGGCGGCCAGGCCCAGCGGCACCAGCGGGGCGATGAAGTCGGTCACTTCGAAGAAGGTCTTGCCGGTCTTGCGGCCATACAGCGCCATCGCCGCGAGCACGCCCAGGAAGCCGCCGTGGAAGCTCATGCCGCCTTTCCAAACGGCCAGGATTTCCAGCGGATGTTGCAGATAATAGCCGGGTTCGTAGAACATCACCTGACCGAGCCGGCCGCCGAGCACCACCCCAAGGACGCCGTAGAACAGCAGGTCATCGAGGCTTTCGGCCGTAAAGCCGCGCTCGGGGAATTGCGCGGCGCGGCGCCGGCCGAGCACGATGAACAGCACGAAGCCGATCAGGTACATCAACCCGTACCAGCGCACGGCAAGCGGACCGAGCGAGAGGGCGACGGGGTCGAACTGGGGATGGATCAGCATGGGCGGTAGCGGATTCGGCTAGAATCCATATTCTATCTTAGCGACGCCGAACATCCGCGTCCGGTATGCCGCACCAGGAGACCATCATGCCCCCCTACCGTTCCCGCACTTCCACCCATGGCCGCAACATGGCCGGCGCCCGCTCGTTGTGGCGCGCCACAGGCATGAAGGACGGCGACTTCGGCAAGCCGATCATCGCCGTGGTGAACTCCTTCACCCAGTTCGTGCCCGGCCATGTACATCTCAAGGACATGGGCCAGTTGGTGGCGCGCGAGATCGAGGCGGCCGGCGGCGTGGCCAAGGAATTCAACACCATCGCCATCGATGACGGCATCGCCATGGGCCACGGCGGCATGCTGTATTCGCTGCCTTCGCGCGAGCTGATTGCCGATAGCGTCGAGTACATGGTGAATGGCCATTGCGCCGACGCCATGGTGTGCATCTCCAATTGCGACAAGATTACCCCCGGCATGCTGATGGCGGCGCTACGCCTGAACATCCCGGCGGTGTTCGTCTCCGGCGGACCGATGGAGGCAGGCAAGGTGCAGTGGGGCGGCAAGACCATCGCCGTCGACCTGATCGACGCCATGATCAAGTCGGCCGACGACAGCGTCTCGGACCAGGACGTGGAGAACCTCGAACGTTCCGCCTGCCCGACCTGCGGCTCGTGTTCCGGCATGTTCACCGCCAACTCGATGAACTGCCTGACCGAGGCGCTGGGCCTCTCGCTGCCCGGCAACGGCTCGCTGGT
>JBAYJH010000003.1:0-44596 GCA_041665185.1 Sterolibacterium sp. | reverse complement strand
TTGGGATTCGCACTGAACACGATATGGGCAAACCTCTCGATGTTCTTGCGTGTCATCTCCCACTGTCCGCCATCGCCCTGGAGGCCGGATGTCCCGTCGCGTCCGCTCCCCGCCACTGCGATTAGGCAGTTTTCCTGCGCCCACGTGCTATCGTTCCAAGCTTTCTGCAAGCTCTCTAGGCTCACTTTGAACTGGTTGACGCCATCGCTATGTGCCGCGCGGTCGTCGACGAGCAGCGCGTTATGGAGGCGCCCGAGGCGTATGAGGTCTGCGCGCATACAACGGAACGTTTCGCCCTGATGCTTGAATTGGAGCCCATTCAAGAAGTGCTCGATCCGCTCGACGTGGTTGGTGGCATCCGGCGAGAACAGAAGATGTAGATTGATCGCGGATCCCTTGTTCGTCTCGATCGACAGTCGGAACTCCACGTTAGGAAATATCAGGCCGACACTCGAAATGCGCCCTGCCTCTTGCCGCCTTCGTGTTTCGATGTAGCAGTCGATGCCGCAGTAGTCAGTGATGCCCAGCGCACGAATCGGCGGATCACTCTTCTCGATCTTGGTAAGAAAGTCGTCCCAGGGATCCGCACCTGTGTACTGATCGTTCAGCGCAGTACCCGGCGCATGGATGTGCGGATCCCAACGATGCCAAGTGGAGCCCCTCGCACTGACCGGCTCGAAATCCGCTGACATAGAGATACTCCCTCTTGAAAAATTTCACGAAATCAATTTGTATGTTACGTGATTAAGCGAGTGACGTGCCCTTGTTTCGCTTCATTCTGGCAGCAAGTGGACGTACGGATCGATCAACCTCTGATTTCGACCCTTCCCATTGGCCGAGGAACGGATATTAGTGTTCTTGGGCGGCCAAATAAGAAAAAGCCCGGCATCATGCCAGGCTCCGCTCAACTTTCCATCTATGATCGTGAGTATTAAAGTCTGTCGGAATAGGCCCCACTAACGCATTGATTTTAAGGAACCGTGAAATTAGGCGAAAACTCCGCAAGATCTGTCGGGACATAGTATTGTTCCCTTCGGCATCATGTTAGTGGGAATATAGTCCGTCGGAGCCTCTAAGCACAGGGCTTTTCAGTTGAGCCGGCCTTTGGTTGGAGAGCCGGTTACCCTCGTGACATACCGCTTTGGCTGACAGGTTACACTCGGGGGGCCACAGGTCTCATGGCGAAATTGCCAGACGATAAGCTATCGAAGGAAGAAGACATGAACTCACGTATTGATTGCGCAGTAGTCATCGCCTTACCGGAAGAGGAGCGTTGCTTCCTAGAAGTGTTCAGCGAGTCCCACGGTAGCCCAAGTCTGAAACAGTTGCCCGCGCGATTCTTTACGTTCCTAGATGTCCATGGAAGTGAACGCAGAGGCGCCCTGATTTCGTTGGGAGCGCAGGGGGAGCTGCGAGCCGCAATGTATGTCGAGCGCCTTCTTTCCCAATGCTCGCCACAACTCGTGGTATCAATTGGAATATCCGGGATGTTAAGTTCTGACATTCGAATCGGAGATGTCGTGGTCCCTCAAAGGGTCGATGGGTACATGTTCCGAGCGCGCGCTCAACCCCCCGGCAGAGATCTAGTTGGCGACAGGTTTGAACTGGTGTGGGGCGGTGGGGAATTTCCGACGTCGGTGAGGGCTTGGCAGGCGCTAGAGTCTGTGCAGCGGGATAGGCCTCACCTGATCGAAGAAGTCGAAGCGAAATCGGGAGCCGAGTTTGATGCTGCGATGAGCTCCACAACGAAACCAATGCTCATATCCAAGGGACTCGTGAACGAGCATGTTCGGTTACATATTGGGGGTACCACCGCGGGAGGGCCAATTCTCAGTGCGTCGTCAACGTTCAAGAAGCAGCTTGCCAAGCGCAACAGAAATTATCTTGCTTTGGATATGGAAAGCGCCGCTATCGCGGAGGTAGTTTCTACGCGAGATCCTCGACCTGAACTCGTCATCGTTCGTGGAATTTCAGATCCTGGTGATGAAGACAAGAGGTTTATTGAAGATACAACGCGAGGAAAAGCCAGAGATATCGCGATGCGACATGCATCGAGGGTGTTAAGACTGGTGCTAAGCGTTACGGATTTCAAATGGGGACAGGGAAACGGCCAGCAGCGTGTCACGCAAACACCTCAATTGCACCGACCAATACTCGTTGGCATAAGGGAAGTGCACTCTCGGATATTTGAGGATGTCAACGTCGCAAATGCTGTAGAGCAACTCCTCGTCGTCGTGGCACCGACGGGAGCAACACCACAAGAGTGTGATGTTGATCGCGTGAACGGCCTGTTACAGGAAGTTATCAATGCCTCTCGCACATGGGCGCTTGAACTGGTAGGTCGAACAGGGAGCGGGAAGACGGCACTTCTGCTCGCCTTGTACGTTCGAGCACGGAGCCTTCCTTCTCTCCCTGACGGAGCGCACAGGCCAGCCGTATTTGTTGACCTAAGTCGGTTTGCGTCTCTCGATGTACCCTTCGATCCAAGTCGGCACCTGAAGGCTGAGCTCGGAATCATTGATTCCTGCCCTAAAGGAAGGGCACTCTTATTCGTTGATGGCGTTTCAGCGGATCGTGCCGCAGCAGAGCGCCTTGCTAGGCTAATCGATTCTCTACGGAATTTCCCCGATCTGAGAATTGTGTCCGCATCACAGGTTCCTATAGATAAGCAAAAGGACGTGATGAAATTTATCTCTCAGGTTCCAGAGCAAACGATTCGAATGAATCGTACTGACGTAACGGACAAAGTCCTCAATGACCTTATTCGTGTGTTTGTAAACACGCGATTCCAGATAGATGATCGTCCCGACGCCTTCTCTTTATTGGAACAAGCAATTAGGGCATCGCAGCTTGACTATGTTGACATACTAACTCTCGACGTCATCGCCCACGGCTTGGATCTTCGGGAGGGGACATTTCAACCCCTCAGTCGCTCCATTGAGATGTACCTTGCCAATGAAGCACACGCAGACATCGAGCGCTTGGATGAAATTTCAGCATCGGTATTTGAGCGACACATCGTGCAAGCCGGGCAGCCGTTGGCGAATACTCAGAATGGCCGACATGCGCCGGATTTACAATACTGGGATCACCCAATTATCCGTGACTTCTTGGTAGCTCGAAGAGTATCTGCCGCGCTAGAGTCGATGGCTGGAATTCGCCCTCGACTCGATTCGGACACCGGCGTCTTAAGATTTGTCTACCCCAACGACATCAATCGTTACTGCAAAATCTCATTAAGCACACTCACAGTTGCGGCGAAGTCGAAGCTACTTGGAAGTCTCACGGAGGCATTCGCCGTTGAGAGTGATGACCGGACTAGAGCACACATTTCCTATCTCGTCGGCCGACTCGATCTGACCAACTCAAGCCTTGCGATGGACGCCCAAGCTTTTCTCGCAGACGAGAAAAACAAGCTGGTGAGCAGTTTCCAAACTGACACCAGAAAGTGGCGAAAAGACACAAGCCGCAAGGAGGTAGAACGACTCCAAAGGCGTCGACGTCTCCTTCTTAGGACGCTATACATTAGCCTAGTACAAACTGGCGATTCTTCGTCCGGACGCGAGTACATTGATCGCCTAATGACAAATGTCCATGAAGACACCATCAATAGAGGGTTTCATCTTGAATACTACGGCGACATTAAGTACGACCCGGCACTCGACATGTCGCATGTAGATAATCTAAAGCCCTTTCCGAGAACTTATCGAGAGCTAACTCGAAAGTTGGAGGCTGCGCTTGACGGACGCGCCAAATATTCCCTTTTTGACATCGATATCTATACTTTGTTTTCGTTGAGCCAACATCGACATGCCGCCGGAGATCTTGACCAATCGACTCGTCTAGCTCTTCTACAGTTATCTGATAGAGTTCTGAAGTGCTTTACGTGGGCGAATAAGAGTTTACTTGGATATCTGAGAATGGTTCAGTCCCACTTGTCCCAAGAACAGTTTCGTCCAGCGCAAGTCCTATCTGAACTGTATGGTCTAAAGAGAACTGTCAGGAGCGGATGGGTTAAGCGGGGACGTCAGGTTCGAAATCCAGAGTCAGTCGCCGATCACACATGGGGCGCGATATGCATAGCTCTCTGCTTTCTACCTGAGCGACTCGCATCTGACGCTATTCCATGTACGGGATACAACAAGGATCGGATTATCCGGATGCTCGCAATACACGATATGGCGGAGGCCAGGACAGGGGATCTCCTCGACGGGGAAGTACCTGACAAAAAAACCCAAGAAGAGGCATTCTTCTTGGAGCTTAGTGCTGCACGTACCTACTTGCCGTTCGATCGCGACATGAATCCTATAGATCTTTGGACCGAGTTCGAGAAGAGAGAAACCATAAATGCGCACATAGCCCACGACGTGGACAAGCTTGAGAACTTAATGCAACTCCAAGTTTACCGAAAAGAAAGTGATGCCATTATTCCAGATTATGATGTGTGGGTATCCGGGTTGATCGACGAAATGGGCACCGACGTCGGGAAGCGAATCGCGGAAGTTGTGCTTAAAGCTTGACAGTGGGGAGTTAAGGCGTCGACCATAGAGCACCAAATGATTTCGACCTATCCACTTACCGCGACATGCCACCGCATTATCAGTTGCTAGATCCGGCCCGGGCATCAAGGGAATGCGACACAATTGCAGCCTATTTTACCTATCCATCCGAGTGCAATGACATTCCGGCGCGTACCGGGGAAAAACCGTTGCGATCCGGTCTGATGCAGGATCAGCCAGCAGTGAATTTGCGAGTGTCACCGAAGTAGATGACCGCGGCGCACCCTGATTGCCGAACATGTGGCGGCTAGATGATGAGTAACCGACAAAAGCAGAACGCCGCGGACCTTATTGTCAGCGTCGAGTCCAGTAAAGGTGGTGTCGGCAAGACAACGGCCTCTCTGTGCTTGAGTCGGCAGCACTCAGCGGGGCCGTGCGCTCCTACCCGTCCTTGCTCGTCAGCCGGGTTGCTCGCAGATCCGACGGTCACGTCTAGCCGCGGCGCCTGGACAGTAATTGCGCTGCCAGGATCAGAGGAGCGAAATATAGACGCGGGGCCTGTCTCGCGGCAACGACGCACTCAGCCCAGATTTCTCTAAGAAGTTTCATACAGGATCTCAGTCGTGAAGGTGTCAACATCATACCCCTCATGACCTCGACGGTTTTTTGAAAAAGCTCCGATTGAACAACTATCCGGCTCGACCCAGGACTGGGTGCTGACGCAATTCCCGGGATTCAACTCAAATCTCGCATTTCGAGGATCGTCCACATGCGTGCCGCCGATGCTGGATCAATCTGCCAAATTTTGTTGCCTCTTGCAAACGCCGGCGTTTCTGTACACAACCCTGTCTTCCGAAACAACTTTCTTGAGCACTCAATTCATAAGGAATTCGCGAAATACAGCGAACTGGTTTTGCAGTCAGCGCACTCGCGGTAAAAGTTGAGTCCATCCTTCCGGATTCGCTCTTTGTGCCCAGCGACACTACAGCTGATTTTGATGGGTGTATTGCCGTCGCAGGCGGCGCACTTGAAGTAGTAACCATACTTCCCATACTGTACGGAAATCTTTGCACTTCCGCATGACCGACAAACAGGCGCTGCCGGTGATTTGTCTTCGGTACGTTTGATTGCTTCGGCCGGCCGAGTGGCTTCAGGTAAGGCGGAGTTATTGGAAGAGGGCGGAGGGATGGGCGCAGCACTGAATCCAAACTTCGCCAGATAATTCACCTTGGCAGGCGAGTGAAGATTGCCCAGCTTGCGCGCGATCTCCTCTAATGTTTCCGTAGAAACAAGGCGGGAAACATTTCCCAGCGTATTCAGAAATCCCTCGTTTTCAAACTTCTTCTCGATGGTCTTTAGCAGAACGTCTGCCTTGATGACACGGCTCGAATCGAACTTCCGTGACCGGTCTATCCGGGCCGTAGAGGAGATAAGCACGTAGGGTTCGAATGAAGGTGAAAGTCGAATCCCCAGGCGTGTCGGCATATCGAGAATGCCAAAGGCTTCCTTCAGCACTTCGATGTGGCGTTCGTTTTGCGCCAGGGGTGATGCCATGCCCTCGAAGGTCTTCCGGTAATCGTTCCAGCGCAGGAACTCTCCTTCATCGGTGATTTTCATACCCGAGTTGAAGTGTTTGGTCTCCAGCACAAACACGGTCAACGTACGATGGATCAGCAGGTGGTCAATCTGTGCGACTCGGCCGTTGCTTTCCATACGAAGGTCATGGATGACCGCGGTATTTTTTGATGCCTTGAAGTCGAAATCGATCAGATATGCCGACTCTTCCTCACCTTTGATCCCGGCGCGGAAGATCTTGATCTCCTTCTCGACGGTCTTACGCTGCGAATCGGTTGCGTCGGGCCGCTGCCTGAGTTGTTCCAGCGTTTCAACGACCAACTGCTTTTTGTCGGCGGACTTGATGATCATGCGATAAGGTGCAAGATTTTCATCGGCAGCATCTTATCCCATGCGGCGGGGGTCAGTCACGCCCAGGACTGGCGGATGAAGCGGGAGCGCATGTCACCGTCCTATACAACACGGCGGGACCAACTTCCGACGGCGCGATGAAGCACCAGCCGAGCGAGGTATCTTTCCTACGACTTGGCTTTCTTGGACTTCTTCTTTTTCGAGTTGTGCTTGGATGATTTCTTGTGTTTGCCAGGCGAGGATGCCTTCTTAGCCTTCTTGTGGCCCTTCTTTGCCTGATGCCCTTTTGACACGCCTTGTCCACCCTGTCCGCTCTGCGGCATGACTTGATTTGACGCTACAGGCGATTGCAAGGAAATATCCGAAACTGAGGCCTTCGGCACGACGGCGGGCGGGCTTGAAGCGGGTCTGGGTGAGGCCTCGGCGAGCGCCCGAGTCAGACTTGGGTCTACACGCTCTTGCGCAACCAGGGGGCTCAACAATCCAATTCCAATGAGGCAGACCAACAGTTTCAATCTCATGCAATTCTCCGGAGGTATCAGGTTGTTTCAACTGCTGCAGGGCGGACCATCTCTGCGCCGTGCCCATCGTCCAATGTGAAACTGCGCGAAACAAGCTTCCAGCCGCGAGCAGTTTCCTCGTCGATGCGCCGATCTACTTCACTTTTGTCTTGTGAGGATAGTCGCATCCGGTCCTGTCGATTGACGACCGTCTGGTCTGGGTTTGTCGTTTGCAAAACACGGGTCTTCTTGATCACCATGACATTCTAGGAACAAGATCATCCGCGATCAAGGCGAGAATGAGAGCGGCCTAGCGAGGTGGATCATTTTGTGCCGGCATGAGTGCGCTCTTGTTGCCCTTCTCAAAAGGGTTGCGAAAACGCGGTTACCAGCCGGCGGAGGAGGGCGCCTGCACTCACCCTCTTGGCGGCGAGTTTGCTATATTATTCACGTGTGATCTTTCCAACCCTACTGAGGTAACCCATGAACAAGTCGGAACTTATCGAAGTCATTGCCAAGGAAGCAGATCTGAGCAAAGCCGCTGCCGGCAAAACTCTGGACGCCGTCATTGCAGCTGTCGTCAAGACGGTTTCAAAAGGCGACACCGTCACCCTGGTCGGCTTCGGAACGTTCAAGTCCAGTAAGCGTGCCGCGCGTATCGGCAGAAACCCCCAGACCGGCAAGGAACTCAAGATCGCGGCATCCACGGCGCCGAAATTCAGCGCAGGTGCGACATTCAAAGCAGCGGTGGCTGGAAAGAAAGTGGCAAAGAAGAAATGACGAAATCGTCGAAACTACTGGCCAATCCGGCAGCGGCCCGAAGTGCGTCGGGGACCAACCAGTCCGCGTTCTGGGCGCGCTTTGGTGTCACTCAGTCCGGGGGGTCGCGCTACGAGAGTGGCCGCGGCATACCCAAGCCCCTCCAGATACTCATGTGGCTGCACGATAGCGGCCGCATCAGTGACAAGGATCTGGAAGACGCCCGCAAGGGGCTGAATAAGAAGTAGCCACGCGCATTCAGTCTATTCATGGCAAGGCCATCCGTTTGCGGCGGTTGGCCGATTGCCGCCAGGGACGATATCAAGCAACAAGACAGGCATCCAATGACCGAGCCCGTTTTTTGTTACCACTGCCGACTGCATCATCCCAAGGCAGAAATGCGCCAGATCGTCACCAGGGGCGGCAAGCGCTGGCGCTGCATCAAGAGCATCGAGGCGACGAAACGAGGCAGTGCAAGCCGCGAAGCTTTTGGTCAGCGCATGACGGCGACCAACAAGGCGGAAGCGCAGGCCATCCTCAGGTTCCGCTCGAACCCGGAGCGATCTGTCACGGGCAAATAGCGAGCGGTCGCAGCAGGCGCGACCGGCTTTTGCAAATTCACAGCGACTTGGCCGCGAAGGTATCGCATGTCTTGATACTGCCGGTCTCGAAGCCGGCCCTAAACCATCGCACGCGCTGCGCCGACGAACCGTATCTTGAAGTGGAGGCTGCTACGGGGGAGCGGTGCGTGTCGTGGGACGATAAGGCCGGTGATTCCTCGGCTGAGTCTTAGTCTTGTGGCTCCCGCCAAGAGCTGACGGTAGAATTGATCCCACCCAGTTAGGGCGTGATGGCTCACATGGTGCGCCATTGAGCGCAGTATCATGGTGCAAAATTGTGTGAAAGCCATCAAACGTGTCTGACCATGATCGCGGAACAAGCGTTGCTCTCATCTACGCATTGGTAGGTGAGCGGCTTACCCTTTTCTATGAACATGGCAAGTGGATCACCGACGCCCAGGGGGCGACTCTTGCAGGAGAATGGTTGGCTCGATCAAAACGCAAGATGTCCCTTTGGGAGCGAAAGCAGTTGTCGACGAGCAGCGATCAGATTGCCAGAACCATCGCTGAATCTGTTTCCAGGGAAGCCGGACTCCACATTGCGCATGAGATCCAAGAATCGCTGGATCCCAACTACCATTCGGAACTTGGCAGGACAATGATGGTTGAGTGTGAACGCGTTTTCGATGAAGTCCGGGCGGCCGTCCCCCCGCGGACAAGCCTAATCATGCACAATAGAATTGACGAGTGATCAGGAGCCGTTATGTCCAAGCCCAATTTTCGTTACACCACCAACCGCCAAACGGTACATGTGATCCCGGCCGGGATGGATGACCGCGTTGAGGTGGTTGGCGACCCGGAGAGCGGCTGCTACGAATGGGTGATCTACACGCCGGCTGGCGTCCGTGAACATTCGGATGCGGCCTATGGAAGCCCGGAAATGGCCCTCCGCGATGGTTTGATCTCCTACTCCACTGTCGGTAGCCCAGTGGAGGCAATGCGTGCCCTCATGAAGGCCGTCGAGCGCTGTGAGGACAACGACTATAGTAGCGAATCGCGCGCTGCCCTTGCTCAAGCCGCTGAGCGCGCCTCGGCCCTCAGTGTCTGCTACCCGCGATGACCGAAGGGAATACCCTCTGGGGCACACGTGGTCCGGACCATGACTGCGGAGATTGAAGTACGGAGACCTCCGATTTCCGGATATCCGTACTTCAATGCAAAATGGTCGGCGCCTCGTCGTCTTCCTTCTCCGGAAGAAGATGCGTAAAGCGTCCATCGACTTCCGTGTAATAACGGAACTCGACAGCCGGTATGGTCCGCTTCATCTTGGAATGTCCTTTGGGCCTGATCTGTGGTTGTGCCACCCACACTCCACGCTTGGTTTCCAGTGAAAAAGAGCACACATCTATCGCATAGGGTGAGGCGCCGATGCTGCCGTACTTATCCAGAATGGAGTCCGTCTGCCCTAACTTGTCTGGCCGAAGCGACCATGCTTCCATAATCACAAACACAAAATCTGCCTCCGATACAAATGCGGCAGACTGGATCGCCTGTGCAGACTGGTCTTTGTCCTCGCTGGTTCCCGGCTGAATTCTTATTGCGATGATTTGCTGGGTGGTCAAGTTGCAGACGAAGGCAAACGGCTGAAGTTTTTGGCCGGCCTCCAGGAAACCCCGCGCCTTGTCGATCAGCGGACCGATGATGTCCATGTAAGCCTTGGGCGGCATGCTGATGGGGGCTTCGATCATTTTTTCCTCAATACTTGCCACCGGTCGTGCAAACCCGGGAACGTGCGGTGATGTTCGTTGAGCGCCAGTGTCTCGGCGTCGAGGCGTTCGAAATCGACGCTGAGCACGTCGAAAAACTCCTCAGTCGCCGTGTTACCGCCTTTTCCTTCGCCTTCGAGAATCATAATCTGTCCGGAGCGCAAAGCGTGAGCGACTTGTTCGCCAAACGGCGTGTCGAGGTTCGGCCAGACCAGCAACACCAGGTCAAAATTACCTGGCAGCAATGCAACCGCATCGCCGTGGTGATCGAGACGAAATACGGACCGCATTGGATAACCATGCTGCTTGTCGCGAGGTTGCAGATAGTCTGTCCAATCGGCGGCAGTGATTGCTATCCCCTGCTGCGCAAGCCGGTTGGAAAGCCAGCCGGAACCACTACCGGCATCGAGCACCCTTTTCCCTTTGCACAGGGCAGCCAGAGAGATTATGCATTCTGCCGTGAATAGGCAGAAGCCAAACTCCCGGTTGTAGCGTTTGCGCTGGTACCAGAGCACACTAAGTTTTTCTGGCTGGTCAAGCAGGTCGCCAGAAGGATACGAAACTGCTGGCAAGCCGGGAAGCAACGGCCCAGCCAGCTCCGCAGCTTCTAATTCGGCGAGGATCCCGGGGTGGGTCAATTGCTGGTCATTCCCTTGGCAATCTCGTACTCACGCGCCAACCCAGATCCGCAATCCTCCCCAGGGGCGAACAACGCCATGCCGACATGCATGTAGCACAAAAGTTGGAGTCCTGAAAAATCACCGTCGAGATTCGTCAGCGAATAGCGCTTCTTGGGATTATTGATTTCCAGTCCAGCCTGGCCAAGCTGTCCAATCTCCAAGACCGCACGGCCGACTTGCTCACGCGGCAGTTCGGCGAACCGCTTCATGGCGGCAATCATGTACTCCACGGCATCTGGGCGATATCCATCATCAACGACCTTCCGGAGATCCGCCTGCCCCGCCCGATTCAATATCGCTATCGCCTGTTCGGTGAACTGGGAGTCAGGGAACCGCTTTACTAATTCCTTGTAGGCCTTCAGTGCTTCCTTCTTATGATCGGCCGAGTCGAGGCACTGTGCCAACCCCATCATCGTGCCGGGGTTTGGTGAAATCGATGCGGCCTGACGGAAGAAGGGGAGCGCCTCCGCATACTTTCCCGCGCGTGCCAAAGTTGCGGCGAGGTTTTGTTTGACGAGCGCATTGTCCGGCTGGATTTTAGCGGCCGCCTTGAGCACGACTTCGGCTTCGTCGTAGCGCTTCAATTTGGAAAGTGAAACGCCGATTGCGATGGCGGCGTTGTCGTAGCCGGGATTGAGGTTGAGGCACTTGTTCAAAGGCGCCAGCGAGTCCTCGACACGTCCCAGTTCCGATAGTGCGACGCCATAGTTGAAGCAAATGTCGGCATCGTCGACCATGCCGTACATGGCTTCCAGTCCCGGCAAAGCATCGGCGATGAAGCCATGCTGGAGCAACCCTATCAGATACGTTTTAGGCTCGACCCCTTGCTGTGGCACCGCGATTACACGCACTATCCCATCACTCACCACGACTGCCGCATTCCACCCCTTGGCCGCATACTGCAAGGCATAATGAGCGATCACCGCTTGCTCAAACCCAGGATCGCTCGCCGATGGCAGTCCGGCCTGGTCGATTGAGGCAAGTGGGATTTGGAAAATCTCTGGCGCTTGTTTATGCATAGCGGCCATTATAGTGGACACTCAAGTAGCGCCGCTGACCTGCTTCGTCGCCGCTTTTCAGTTATTCGATAATTTCGAATAACTGCCGCAGACGTCCTTGCCCTGACCCATCACTGATGGCACGATACGTCATGCCCTCCCCGCCTATTCCTGTTGTCCAGCCTTCGCGACTGGAAGTCCTCTGGCCGGACGGCAGCTATTCGATCTGCAGTTGGCAGGGAGACGAGTGGATTGTTCGTATGCCGGATGGCAACCGGTACGGGGCGCCCAGGCTTCTTGCCCTCTGGCGCCAGTTGATTCGCCCCGCCGGCGGACTAATCAGGCGGGGTGAGGACCAATAGATGAGCCTACTGAGCTCCCTTAAAGGATGGTTTGGCGAAGCCGCAGGATCCCTGGCGCAGAGGATGTTGCTTGACACTACGATCTACCATTCCATCAACAACGTCACCATCCTGGCCGCCGATGGTTCGAGTACCCAGATCGATCATGTCATCGTGTCCAGGCATGGCATCTTCGTGATTGAAGCCAAGAACATGGATGGCTGGATCTTTGGTAAGGAGAGGGATGCCCAGTGGACCCAGTCGCTCCCGGGCGGCCGAAAGTTTCGATTCCAGAATCCCTTGCGCCAGAACTACCGGCATACCAAAGTGCTATCCGAATTCCTTGGCATCAATCATGAACTGTTCCATTCAATCGTGATGTTCTGGGGTGAGAGCACGTTCAAGACACCGATGCCCGAAAATGTCTTGAACACCGGATATACGGGCTACATCAAGAGCAAGACTGCTGTCCTGTTTTCAGATCCGGAAGTCTTGCAGATCACGGAAGCCATTCAGACTGGCCGGTTGCCGAAGACCTGGGCGACATGGATGCAGCATATTGATTCCCTGAAGGTGCGGCATGATGACCATAGGTGGGGGAGCAAGTAGACTTTTGGTGTAACCGGATTCGTGATTGATAGTTTGGTGCGGCGAGCAATGAAATGGGGATGAAATGCGCGAGCTTAAAAAACTCGTCGTTCATTGTCATTGACTGCGCCAGGATACTTTGAGCGTGATCAATCCAGACAGCCGGTTAGCTGGCCTTCCTCAGGTCAGCGGCCGGTGCTATGTGGTGAGTCGCCACCAAGTAGCCCCGCCCGTCTGTGCTTGAGCGCGAGTAGTTCTCGGCCAGGGTTAGCGTGCCGCCCAGGGTGAATACGGTCGCGACGACCGCCACGAGCCCGACCATCCGTTTTGTCTGCGTGCTGACTGTCATCATTGAGTTCATTGTCATCTCCGGTAAGGTTGCGCATCTGCGCCATGGAGGTCACTTTACGGAAGTAGCTTCCAGACTTCGAGTGAATTCCGACAAATTGTCGGAAACGGGGCGCGACTTGCAGATTTGAGCGACGGGCGAATCCACATGAAGCAGCTCTGCGGTGTCACTTCTTCGTCCTTCGGTATCAAAGCACCCTTACTCTTGGCAATGAATCGCGCAGCGCAGGCGCTTCAGTTGCTTCTCGGCAACACGCCGCGGGACACCAGAAACCTGCGCGCGCTTTCGACAGCGTTCGACAGATCCGGCACCTCCGTGTGAAGCTCCGGATGTTCTGCCAACAGACTCTGTAGTTGGAGCCAGGCCGTCTTGCCCTTCGGCCCCTTCAGGGTGGCAGAGAGAAACGCCCGGGCGGCGTCCTCATATTTGCCGAGCGCCCTACAGGCAATTCCAAGGAGATTGTATGCATGAGGCCATTCTTCGTTCACAGTAATGGCGGCTTGGGCATACCCCTTGGATTCATTCATTCGCCCCAACTGGATCATCGAGTAGGCAATGTTGTGCGAGGCGAAATAGCGAGATACTGGATCGGCCGGATTGATATTCAAGACGACTTTGTAATACTCAATGGCACCCGCCCAGTTCGATTTCCCCTCCGCTTCAACGCCAAGCAGGAAATAGCCCTTCGCGAGGCTCTCGGGATTGGCCGAGTACGAGAGAAAGTTCCTGATATCCGGGTTCGTGATCGTGGTGAGGTCGATCTGCATGGGTGGCCCTGCCATTGACGCTACTGTATCGTCTCATCCATGTCGATGCCGCTGTTCCCCGTGACCATCGCCAGGACACCCACCAGTGCCTCCGTACCGTCGCGGAGCAGGCCAACGCTGTCGTCGTCAAGGGTCGTGGCCGACAGCAGGTGCGCCAGATCGGGAAGTTGGTGCTCCCCATACTTTCTGGCGTAGTGTGCTGCCTGTAGGGCGAATATGCGGGCCACCTCGGCGAGGTCTTCTTTGGTAGCATCGGCGATCATCTCCTCTGACATCTGCCAGTAGGCGCGAAATTCATTGAACAAGGAATTGTTGGTATCCATGTTTCTCTCACCATGGTCGATCTTCGTTGGGGTGCCCTCCCGAGATTGTGCATCGATTGAGCCACGTCGGGGAAGGGGCTGTGTTGGATATCAGTAACTTCCCGGTGGATCTGACGGGTCTGCTGGCACTTGCGGCCGGGCTGGGCTGGGCTGGGCGTCAGGGATCCGGCTCTATGGTGCGGTGTTTGTCGTCGGCCTGGCCGGCAGGCTCGGCTGGGTATTGCTACCCGAAGGGCTCAGGGTGCTGGAACATCCATGGGTTCTTGGCATCGCCGGCTTGATGCTCTTGGTGGAGTTCTTTGCCGACAAGGTTCCGATCATCGACTCAATCTGGGATGGCATCCATACCTTCATTCGCATCCCGGCGGGAGCAGCTCTTGCGGCAATGGTCTTCGGCGGGCAGGGATTGGAGTGGCAGGTTGCGTTGGCCCTGCTTGGCGGCACCTTGGCGGCCGGGACCCACTTCACCAAAGCCAGCGGCCGCGCCATCGTCAATACGTCTCCGGAACCATTCTCCAACATTGGGGTGTCACTGGGCGAAGATGCGATCGTCCTCACCGGCCTGTGGTTGATCTTTGCCCATCCGGTCGTGATGCTCGGCTGCTTGGTGGCATTTGTCGTGCTGATTGCCTGGTTATTGCCCAAGTGTTGGCGCGGTGCGGCCCGTATTCTCGGCCGCACGGTTGGTCAGCCGCGACCGAATTAGGACAACAAGATGGGTGTTCGGGCTCAGATACGGTCAATTGCCCTCGCTGTCGCCCTGGCAGTCACCGGGTCGAGTCATGCCGCAGAGGATTTTGCGGCCTGTCGTCAGTTTTTCGCCAGCGGAAAGCCGCCCATTCTCGCGCCACGGCCGACACATCGCGCGCTGTGTTACGACGCCTTTGCGGTTCTTCACTCAGGGGAGAGCAAGACCCCGGTGTTCGTCGCGGAGAAGCTGAACAGAGCATCGGTGATTGACGCCGATGAGAAGCGGACCAACAGGTTCTTCGCCGACGCCAGGCTGCGCTCCACGGAACGGGCCACCCTCGAGGACTACAAGAACAGTGGATACGACCGTGGTCACTTGGCGCCGGCCGGCGACATGCCCACTCCGCAGGCGATGGGACAAAGCTTCTCGCTGGCAAACATGGTGCCACAGGCGCCGGAACACAATCGGGGGGTGTGGGCGAAGAGCGTCGAAAGGGCAACTCGAAACTATGCGGCCCGGGCTGCCGGCGACGTCTATGTCATCACCGGACCGGTTTTTCTTCCCAGCATTGCCGAAAGCGCGAGTATTGGTCCGGGAAAGGTCCGGGTCCCGAAGTATCTCTTCAAGCTCGTGTATGACCAGAACAAAAACAGGGCCTGGGCGTATTGGCAAGAGAACAGTAACGTCACCAAGGCATCGAAGCCGATCAGCTACGCGGAGTTGGTGAAACGTACCGGAATTGCGTTTTTGCCCGGATCTAAGCCTAATGATTGAAAAGGACATCAACGAAACTGAATGGCTCTTGATCGGCCACAGCCGACCTTCGGTATCCGATCGAGCTCGGGCGGCAATATGTCTGTCAGCCGACGTTCAGAGACGGATCAATCTGAACGGCGGCTTGTTGATCCGATGAGCTCATACTAACGACACGTTTGCGACAATCGGGGCCCCAGATCAGGAACTGCAGAGCAATCGTAGGGGATATTGACTTTGCCAACGATCAGAACGCAATCTAGTTCTCAGAGCGCGGTTACCAGGGTCGTATCAAGGTCCTGATTAAAGCGCCCCAAGCCAGAACGAAGCACATGGTCCTGCTCATCGAGGTATTGCTTCAGGTTATACAGATAGTCAATCTCCGCCTTGAAGCCAGAAGGTTGGATGAGGTGTGTCCGCATTAACTCGGCCAACGGGGCCAAGTGTGCATGCTGTTCGATGGCCCGCAGTGTGGTGAGCGCCATTCCTAACAATTCGATTTTTAGTCGATGGGACACGCGCGGCGAGATGAGGATGGAGTGGATGACGCGGCCGATGGCTTCAGCAGCTTCGAAGGAAATGTGAATGTGATTGCCCTCATGCTGATCGGGAAGCAGCACATCGCCCGGCTTGGTTAGGAACGTTGCATCTCTGACCCAATCAAGCGTAGCGTCGACGACTTCATAAAGCAAGTACGCCAACGGCGTCGGGAATTCATGGTTCTCGTCTTCTGGTCGAATTTCGCGAGCACGGTCGACAAGGTGGGTGGAGAAATGAGGCATGTAGTGGAGCCACAAGTGGTCGGCAACACGCTGATGCAGCCCCTCCAACACCATGATCCTAAAGAACCAGATGGCAGCATAGACCGGGTCGTGGTGCTTTCCAACGTCTTGAAATGTTAACAGCCGCCCGTTCAGCTTCTTCTCGAGAACTTCATCCGCATCTATACGCGCGAGCACGGCCTCGCCAACAGATCGGTAAACCCCGAGACGGCTGGCAACATCAACATCGGCACAGTAGAACCGCAGGAGGCGGTTCTCATCAGGCAACGCTAGACGACGCCCGCCCCCTCCGAAGTTGTCGTTGTTCTTGATCTCGCTATAGAAGACACTGGCTTCATTGGCCAACAGTGCCGCAAAGAACTCGTCTTGGAAACTTTCATCAACACCCATTGCGCGCTCCATGATTTCCAGGCACAAGTAGGGTCGAGCGATAGCGAGATGTCCAACTAGGCGGCGGGATGACAGCAAACGCTTCACCACAATGGCTGCGCGTCGCTGCACCCGCTGGGAAGGCCCGACCAAGTCGGCAAGCCATTCGCGAAAGGTGAACCATCCACGAAATAAAGCGCTCTTAGGGGCGCCCGCCCCCAACGTGAATGACCCATCATCTTTAAGTATGACTTGGAAGTCGGGACGCGGTGGGCGGATGGCATTGGCCAATCGGCTGCGCGGGCCCTTGGACGCCGCCAAATTAAGCGCCGATCCAAGATGATGTTGAAGCAAGCCAGCAAGTTCCTCTTGGTTCCCAGCGTGCAAGAGCGATGTGGTCAGATCATCGAAGAGTCCGAGACTCCATCGCGTCAGCCTCGTCCTGCGGGACCGCCAGTAGACGAATGCAGCGAGTAACAAGAACAGCAGGTACTGGGTAGTGCTCTTATTGAAGCCCCACAACCAGGGTCCAAAGGTGGGGAATCCAAATGTGGTAAGTACGGACTCGAAGAAAAAACCATGGATGATGAGCAATGTGGTCCAAATGATCAGCCAGTCAAACCAGTTCAGGCTCAACCGAAAGCTGAGCCTGGCAGTGCTTGGCACGACCGCCCACACCGCAGCGATCAAGCCAAGCATGGTGAGTAGTGCGCTAATGTCGATGCCA
This sequence comes from Sterolibacterium sp., assembly GCA_041665185.1. Lineage (GTDB taxonomy): Bacteria > Pseudomonadota > Gammaproteobacteria > Burkholderiales > Rhodocyclaceae > JACRAR01. The sequence continues at coordinate 27,218 of JBAYJH010000003.1, read as the reverse complement.
TCAGGGTTCATGGGGGGGTGATCTAATTCTTGAAATAGCTGAAAGGGCTCAAGGACTCAGTTGGAGCAGTTGTGGCATGTACGGAGCAGTACCGTTGCAGTGACTATGCCGATGATACAGCCATGCGCTCATACCTCACAGCCCGGTTGTTGTTCGTCTAGCTGCGGTGTTACTCCGAAAAGCCTCGCACGACTAGGGCTCTGATGCTAAAGCTCTATCCGTAAGCAAACACTGCCAACAGGCCGCGTCTGGCCGCGGACTGCCTTTGGGCTAATTTTCCGAATGCAGTCGTTGGCGTCTTGGAACAATGTTGCCACGGTCAGCTTCCATACGAAATGCCGAGTGCGTACAATCCGCAGCAAAGAGCGGACTCTCAGCAGGAGCACCACCAACTTGGTGAGGCATCAAGCGTTCTTGCTACTCTTAATCAGCGGGACCATCGGGCCGTGCAACCGCCCGCATGGGATCGTCAAATAGCTAGGCTTTGGATGCTTTCCCCCAACTAGCGGAATAGCGAAAATTTTGGTGGATTACATGGATGGCCCAAGCCAGAAGCGAGTTTCAAGTCCGATCTCCACCGGCGGCGAGGGCGTGTTCTTCGAGCAGCACGTCGCAGCGTACTGGCTAGCTCAGCTGCTCGTCCGTAGCATCCCGCCGATCCTGACAGATGCCGGCGTTACCGAAGTCCATTTCCAGACCGAGCATCTCGGCTTCAATACGGACGACATCCTCGTCGTCTGCGCGCGCGCAGGGGCGGCGACTGCGCGCCTCGTCGGGCAGGTCAAGCGCAGCTTCACCATCAGTGCTGCCGACGACGAATGCAAGAAGGCCATTGGCGATTTCTGGAAGGATTTCAAGAAGTCCGACCCTTTCAATCCCCAGCACGACCGCTTTGTTCTAGTGACGCTGCGCGGCACGAACACGCTCCTCGAGAATTTCGTTGGGCTGCTCGACTGCGCCAGAGGCGCGGCTGACGGCGAGGAGTTCGAAAGACGGCTGTCCCTCGACGGATTTATCTCGAAGAAGTCCGTCCATCAGTGCAACGAGCTTTGCGAGATCGTCAGCACACTGGAAGGGACGCCCGTCACCGCCAAAGACCTGTGGCCCTTCCTGCGCGTGCTGCACGTCCTGAGCCTCGACCTGCACACCTCCACGCGCCAGACCGAGGCCCACGTCAAGACGCTGCTCGCCCTCAAGTCAACCGATCCGGATCCTGTCTCGAGCGCGACGGCCGCGTGGGACGCTCTTCTGACCTTCGCGAGCGAGGCCGGACCGGCCGCGCGGAGCCTGAAACGCGCCGACCTTCCAGCCGCTCTCGTCCAGGCGTACGGCGAGATGGGCGCGAACGAGCAGCGCGTACTGACGGCACTAAAGAACCACACTGATTTCGTGTTGCGGAAGATTCGCACCACGATCGGGCCGGCTTTCCACCTGCGACGCGCCGGTATCGTCCAAAAGGTACTTGCGGCCATCGAGGCGAAGCAGGTCGTCCTGATAACGGGGCCAGCTGGCAGCGGCAAATCCGTCATCGGCAAGGAAGCGGTAGCCTTTCTCTCCCGGGAATTCTTTACCTTCGGGTTCCGGGTGGAGGAATTCGCCGTCGCTCACATCGACGAAACGCTCCACAACAGCCAGATTCCGGCGCGAGCCACCGAGCTTCAGGCCATCCTCGGCGCGCAGGGCCGCAAGGTCCTCGTGATCGAGAGCGTCGAACGCCTGCTCGAAAAGCCGACGCGCGACGCGTTCAGCGACCTCATGACGCTCGCCCAGGGCGACGACGGCCTCGGCATCCTCATGACGTGCCGCGATTATTCCGTGGAGCAGACGCAGGCCAGCTTTCTTCTGGCGGCGGGGATTGATCACGCGGTAATCGAAGTTCCGCCGCTTGACGACACCGAATTGCAGGAGATCCAGGCCGCCTTTCCGTCGCTGGCAGTGCCGCTCGCCAACCCCGCACTGCGCGATATCCTGCGCAACCCGTACTTCATCGACAAGGCATTGCAAATTCCGTGGGATGCGGGACGTCCGCTTCCGGAGAACGAGCGCGATTTCCGCGCCGTCTTCTGGCGGCAGATCGTGCGCGCGGACCAGAATCCGGCCGACGGCATGCCGCGCCTGCGCGAAGAGGCGTTGCAGGAGCTGGCGGTGCGCAGGGCGCGTGCCCTGTCGGATTACGTGCCAGCAACGGGACTCAATGCCGCAGCCATCGGCCTCCTCAAACAGGATTCCCTCGTTGTTTCGCCGGAAAGCAACGCTTTGCTCGTGGCGACGGCGCACGACGTCCTCGAGGACTGGGCCATCTTGCAATGGATCGAGGAACAGCACCTTACGGATGAGACGGCGTTCAAGGCCCTGTCCTCAGCGATAGGGCCGCATCCTGCGGTACGCCGCTCTTACCGGAAGTGGGTTGCCGAACTGGTCGACCGCGACGCACCCGCAGCGGACCGGCTGTTCAGCGCGGCCATCGCACAGGCCGACGTGCCCGCCCAGTTCCGCGACGATACGTTGGTCTCGCTGCTGAAAGCACCGTCGGCGTCAGAATTCCTGACGCGGCACGAGGCCGAGCTGCTCGCCAATGACCGCGCCATCCTCAAGCGGGTCATCCACCTCCTGCGCGTTGCCTGTGTGACGTCGCCCGCGTGGCTTGCCGACGTGCGCGGCCACAGCTCGATCCTGAGCGTGCCGGAAGGCGCGGTCTGGGCAACCGTCGTGGGACTGGTGCACCGCCACATCGGCAGCTTTGGACCGGAAGACGCACCGCTGCTTCTTGCATTGATCGAGGATGCCGTGCGCGGCGTCAGCTGGTGGGCACCGGACATCGACGGGGCCGAACATGTTGCCGGCATTGCCCACTGGCTCCTCCCGAGCTTTGACCAATACAGGGGAGGAGACACGCGCAAACGCATTCTGAAGGTGATTGCGAAGATCCCAAAGGCCGCCCCCGCGCGCTTCGAAGCCGTCCTGCGCGGGCAGATCAGGGAAGGACGCCGCCGCGATCCCGTCGCCGAGGAATTCCGCGACATCCTCCTTGCGGGCCTTGACGGTGCGCCCGCCGCGCGCGACCTGCCAGACCTCTTGATCTCCGTCGCACTGGATACCTTCCTCGCCACGGACGAATATCTACGCGCGAAACCCTACGGCCGCTCATCCATCGACGTTGACCTTTACTTCGGCATCAAGGACCACCTGCGCCACGATTTCATCCTTGCCAGTGCCTTCCGGGGGCCGTGGATCAGCCTGCTCAAGCACCATCCGAGAAAGGGCCTCGACTTCTTGATCCAGGTCTTCAATCACAGTGCCGAGTGGTACGCGCATCCGCGTCTCCATGACCGCCTCGAACCTGCCTGGGAAGTCGAGCTCACGTTTGCAAACGCGACCACGCGGAAGCAATGGGTGAACCCGCGCCTCTGGGGCCTGTACCGCGGCATAACCGTCGGGCCTTATGTGCTTCAGTCGCTGCTGATGGCCTTCGAGAATTGGTTACTCGACTACGCCAGATCCCATCCCGATGGGCTCGACGCGGTGCTGCTCGAGATCCTCCAGCGCAGCGATTCCGCCGCGCTCGCAGCCGTCGTCGCAAGCGTGGCGACCGCTCATCCTCACCGGTCAGGCGAGGCCCTTCTGGTGCTGCTGTCGGTGCAGGACTACATCGAGATCGATCGCAGCCGCATGGCCGGCGAGCACCAGACTTCGACCCTCACGGGATTGTTCCCGACCCTCCGAGCCGAAAACAAGATCTACGAGGATGAGCGGAAGAAGTCGAACGCGTTGCCGCACCGTCGGCAAGACGTTGAAGCGGCTATCGCAAACCTGCAACTCGGTCCTCTGGCCCCACGGGTTCACGCCATCATCGACCGCCACATCGCGGCACTGCCCGCGCCGGAGAAGCGCGACAAAGAAGACCTCACCTGGCAGCTTGCACTGCACCGGATGGACTTCCGGCAGTACGACGTGGCCGAAACACAGCCCGCAGGGGGCGAGACACCGGCAGCCGACGGCGAGGAGCCTCAGAATAACTACATCCGGCTCGAACCCAAGCCTCCGGCTCCCGAAGTGCAGCAACTCATTGACGAGAGCACAAAGAGACTGGGCGAAATGAATGCCCGGCTCGGTGCCTACAATTGGGGCCTACAGATCTTCCAGCGCGACTCCGGCTCTGCCGACCCTGCCCAGTGGCGGGAGAAGCTGGCAAGTGCCCAGGGTATGGACCGCGCCGCTGAACACCCGGACAACAGCCGTAACGCTCCGGGATTTGTGGCGGCCGTCTGCGTCCGCGATCACTGGGACGAGTTGTCGCCGGAAGAGAAGGACTGTTGCGTCGACGTCATCTGCTCCGAAGTCTCCAGGCACGCGGACCAATGGGGAACAATCGACCGCGTGCAGCGTTTCTCGATGCTGGCGGACCGCCCGTGTGCCTTCGTTGTGTCGCTGCTGCTCTCCAGGACCCTGACGGAGACCCAGACGCCGCGCGTGCGCCAGGCCTTTATTGCCGCGCTAACCCATCCGATTGACGAGGTCCGGTGGTACGCCACCTGGGGCATCGACAACAAGTTCTGGGCCGCGAACCCCGCCCTTGCCCTGCGAGCCGTCAACGCCATCGCGACCGAGGCCGCGCTTGCCGATCGTGACTGGAACGCCGAGGAGAAGAAGTGTTACGACAAGCGGCGCACGCCGGACTTGATCTCCGCCGCCGCGGCTGAAGACGTCCGCCAGCGGTTCTGGACCGAGGGGGACATCGCCGCAGATGCGCACGTCAAGTTCGACATCACCGAGATATTCGGAGCCGAGGCGCACGCGAAGGTTCTCGCGATCCTCGGCCAGGTGCCGAACGAGCCTTTGGCGGTGGCCGCACACCGACGCGCCAGCGAAGATCTGGTGGAGTGCTGGAACCGTGAGCATGATCGTTCTCCCGACCGGCGCGATAGGAATTTTGACAGGGAGCAGGCGATATGTGACCGCATTCAGCAAGTTGCGATGCGGGCGTCAGACGCCGATGCCGAGCAAGTCCTCCAGCCGATGCTCGACGCGGTCAACCGGCATCCGCGCGAGGTCCACAACGTCATCCAGGGGTTCACGACCAGCGAGGACAGTAATCCCAACACACCGCACTACTGGTTCCTGTGGAACCTGTTTGCCGAGCAGGTCAAGCGCGCCAAGTGGCTCGCGCACCTCGACAGGGAGCATCCGCACGGCAGCGAAGTGCTGTCGACGATCTTCCTGACTGCGTGGTGGAAGGACAACGTGCGGCACTGGCGGAGCCTGGAAGGCTATGCCCACAACGTCGACGCGCTCTTCGACGCGCTGCCGCCGGTCTGGATCGTGCTCGACAGCTACGTCCGCTTCCTCTACCACATCGGCGAGCGTTCCATGCCCGCTGCCTTTGTGCGCATCGCGAACGCGCTCAGGCGCGGAAGTCCCGCCGACATGCTGCGCGAATCCAACACAGTCTTCATGCTCGAAGTTCTTCTCCAACGGCATGTCTACGCACGGCCGCTGGAACTCAAGCGCGATCCGGCCATGCGCGAGGCGATCCTGTATGTGCTCGATGTTCTTGTCGAGAGCGGTTCTTCCGCCGCGTTCAGGATGCGGGACGATTTCGTGACGCCGGCCGCCTGATGCTTCCCAATCTTTTGCCAAGGAACTGGCTGAAAAACGCGCCGTGGGCTGTCTCAACGATTTATGCCAAGCGCTCGGAGCGCCGCCCGCAATGAGGCGGAACAACGACAGCTATCGATTGCCGAGAAGTCGCCCGATATCGCCCCGGCTTTGAGCACCATTGTGGCTCGTAAGTAGGTCGCCCAGTGTCAGCTTCGAGTCGGATGTATGAGTTCGCCGAGGTCGAAAGCGGAACATCGAATGCTGGTTTCCAATGAGGGGCGGCTTACCGACAGACTGCGGCCCGAACAAGGCCGATCCGGCAACGGCAGCAAAGGCCGAACTGCCGGCATAGGTACCCGATTTAAGGTACAGGCTGCCGTGTCTTTTTTGGCAGCGTCGGCCCAATGCCAGGAAGTCGGCCATTGCCGCCAGTGACCTCGCTGTACTGTGAAGGCCGAAATGGATTCATTTGCGGAAGTAGGCCGACAGTCGCTTACAACCCAACGACATTTACCGGACTTGATTGTCAACACACCATAGGAAACATTTAAACTTGCTATTTGCAATATGCGCACGAAATAACTTTCGTTAGCGGAATATTGCGGACCGATATTGCGGGTATTCTGCGATCACTGGCACCTGTAGATCAAAAGGCCAGTCCGATGATCAAAATGTACCCTCGGAGGAATCATGTTGTTCACAGTAATTCCGCGTCAAACGTCTACTCGAACAATTCGCGAGTTGGCAGCTATCAATGCTTGTTTTCTCGTTAGAGATAACTGGGACGACTATCACTATAAAACAACATTTTTGTTGGTCTATTTCGACGCGGAAGGAACCCGACACGACGTTGGCAATGTCAAGATCATGCGCCGCGAAATGGAGTACGGATACGTAGAAATCGAAGACCCGTTCGTGAGGTTTGGGGCGGAATTTTGTTCGTTGGGGCAAGATCAAGAGTATTACGAAAATTTGTTACAGCTAGAGGAGGACGCTCGCGTCGAGATATTGACGGCATTGAAAGACGCAATTTGGGATAACGATATATTCGTTTCATTCAATCGAACAGAGCCTTTTGAAACTTCTCTGACGCGATCGATTACTAGCCGTGAACTCAAGAAATTTCGGGAGATCGCGCATGAGCAGGCCGAATTAACTCCATTTCATTTTGCGTATGCCTTCCCAAATGACGGAGGACAGGTGATTGAGTTTGAAGTGGAGCCTAATACGGTGCCACCTTCGAACATCCATGTGATCATCGGTCGCAATGGAGTGGGGAAAACACGTCTGTTGCGTTCGATACGCAGACTATTGTGCGATGGTAATCGACGTAGTTACGGCACCCTGACGTTTTTCTCCGACGACCAAGAAACGAGCGGGAATGAAGGTTTTGCCAATCTCATCACTGTGGCGTTTAGCGCATTTGATGAATTTGACCTACCGTCATCGAATGAGGGTACGAAGACCGGAATAAAGTACGAATACATCGGTCTCCGGAAACCGGTTAAGGGAAAGGAGGGCAGAGGGGCGTGGCGAAACAAAACAGCTAATGAGCTGAAAGGTGATTTTGTAGAAAGCACGTTGAAATGCTTACGTAGCTCTCGCAGGCCGCGTTGGAGGGACGCGATGCGCGTTCTCGAGACAGATCCCATTTTCGCTGCACTTAGGCTAGAAGAGTTAGCGGACGCACCACAAGAAGAGTTTGAGGAAGCCGCTGCGAGCCTTTTTGATGCAGCAAGTTCAGGACACAAAATTGTATTGTTAACAATGACCCGGCTAGTTGAGGACGTCAGCGAACGCACGCTCGTCTTAATAGATGAACCTGAATCCCATCTTCACCCGCCGCTGGCGGCTTCATTCATTCGTGCCTTGTCTAATCTTTTAGCTCACAGAAACGGCGTAGCGATTCTTGCAACGCATTCCCCTGTTATCGTCCAGGAAGTGCCGCGAAGCTGTGTCTCCCTAATTCTCCGAGTCGGGGACGACATTGAAGTTTCGCGTCCTGATATTGAAACCTTTGCAGAAAATCTTGGGCTGTTAACACGTCAGATCTTTCGCCTTGAAGTTACTGAAAGCGGCCATCATGCATTGATCTTGGAAGTGGTCCGAACGGCCAATAGTATTGATGAGGTTCTGGATGCGTTCGGTGGCAACTTAGGGGCGGAGGGTCGATCTATCGCGCGAGCGCTTTGGCGGGACAGGTGAACGATGCTCTCTTTACCCTGCCCGAATGATGATGCTGAACAAACCTATCGCAGGATGGCGGTGCATACGCGCGATCTCGCGCTCCGCAATAGCCTACTAGCCGAAGGTGCGCGTGTAGGAGTAAGAGCGGCCGAGTATCTGCATTTGGCGAATCAAGAGAAGTTGTATCTTTTCGAGACTGAGGCACCGATTGGAGTTAGCGCCGAGGAGCTCACCAAGGTGTATGACCGAGTGCTGGTCAGGGGAGCGGGTCGGCCTACCTATGACCGACTAAAAGCGTCTGCAAGATTAAATCGTTGCCCATTGTGTGGGCAACGCGATGTCAAGACAATTGATCATTATTTGCCAAAATCAAGCTACCCGGAGCTCGCGGTTTTCCCTGCGAATTTAATTCCGAGCTGCTCCGATTGTAACTTTATAAAAAGGGGTTACGTCCCAGCAACTCATGCCGCGCAGACCTTCCATCCGTACTTCGATGATTGGAGTGTTCACCGCATTTTGCGTGCAACAGTAGAAGTCGGCGAACATGTTGAAGTGGTGTTTTCGATTGAGGCGGTTACTGGATTCGCACAAGCTAGTCTGCGCAGGGCGGAACAACATTTTGATCTGTTGGGCTTGGGAGCGTTATACGCCGGACATGCTGCAGTAGAACTTGTCCAGAGTAAGGATATTTACCGACGAAACTTTGGGGCTGGTGTCGACGTATTGCGATCAGAACTTCAACATACTTCGCTTAGTCGCGAACGAGGAAATATTAATGCATGGGCTGCGGCTCTTTATCGCGGATTGGCGGACAGCGACGAGTTTTGTCAGGGTGGATTCGAGTTCATTGAGGACTAGTGATGCCGAAAGCATAACAATGCGTTCAGGCAATCATGAGATAAAGAGCTTGGATGTTTTTTGGATTGACTGCGCTAAATCGAAAGCGGTTCAATGAATAGGAGATTACCCAGGTTCTAACATCGATGTCCGGTAAGGATTGAACAGCCGTCGCTAAATTACCGTGAGCCCAACGACCGCTTTGGCCGACTTGCCGCCAGCCACGGAAATTGTTCAGCCGGCAGATCATCGGCCACAGCCGCCGTCGGCGTCCGGTCAATGCAGTGGCCGGTGTCGCGCCAGTTGCCGCCGTTGAGGCGGTAAGCCAGCGGAACGGCTGCTTCCTGACTGGCGAATGAGTGCTCCGTGCCCAACGGGGTCAGTAGCGTTGAAGGTGGCCCGAAGGCAGCAATGACCTGCTGACCTACGACTGGGAACCAATGCCTTGTTGAAAATCTCAATGACTCTCTTTTCGAAAATCCCATCGCCAAAGCGGCTCAACCTGCGGTTCCGAAGAGCATTTACCACCCCTAGGCTACCGATAGAGCATTTCTACAGAGAAGCAAGCTCTCGAAGTGAGGCGACAACACTGTTCTTTGTTGACGTCTCGTCCAACTGCCATAGATGCGCTAGGACGCCAATTGCCTCCACACATTCCCCGGGCTGTAGGGCTTTGCCCGAAACCATTCCAAACGGCCCATCCGTCTCTGTCAGCACACGATGACGAGGCATGCGAGCCGTCAACGTACGCCCTTTCTGGCTCCGTAACATGGCGCTCCCTACCGAGAACCAACACCCCATCTCTACCGCTCGGCTTAGCTCGCGTTGCGTACCCGAAAACCAATGCAAGATGGCCACGCCATAACCAGGATGTCTTTCCAACGCATCAAGCACGTCAGTTGCTGCTGCCCGACTGTGCAGGCTGAGAATACGGCCGCCAACGTTTGCACAGGAAGCAAGAATGTGGTCAAAAACTTCGATCTGATCTTCCCAAAACGAACGGCAGTCCGGACCACCATCAAGCCCGACTTCGCCGATATAGCGCGCTTCGGGAAGTAACTTATCAAAGAGGCTTAGTTCCGACTTTCGCTCTTTGGCCAACTGGGGATGCAGACCGAGCGCAGTCTTGATACGTGGACACCCAACAGCTAGAGCTGAGGTTCCACGCCAAGCACGAGGCGTAGTCGTTACTGACAATACATATGACTTCTGCCGTGCGAGCTTTGCTACCTGGCCACGAGGATCGGGATAGAGGTCTAGGTGGCAATGTACGTCAACAGTCGGAGTGGTCATTAAAGAAGTTGCTTGTTCGCCAAGAACGCCCTTACTTCTGCCATACCTCGGCCCACGACGTCTACCAAGTCTGCCAGTTCCCTTGCATCGCTCGGTAACGGGCCCGATTTAGCTATCCAAGTCAAAAGGCTTTCTCCTTGAAATCGCCGAGAAGCGAGGATCATAGCCATAAGGTCATCCGAATCCACACCGTGTCCAAGCACTTGACGAAGGTCATCACCAAAAGGATTGTAACGAGTTTGGTCTAGCCAACCCGCCGTGTGGAAGGATGCCCGTCGAATCAAGCAGGGGACACATTTGCCGCATTGCTGTCCTGACCGCTTCCATTTGCCGCAAGAGACTGTGAGCCTTGCGATGACCTTCAGAATATCCGGCTCAAGGCACTGCTGAATCATCTCACCCTTGGTTTTGTTGGCATAGCGGTTATGAAACTGTACCGGTAATCCAACCAGTTCAAGCACGCTCTGGATAAGAGCGAGATAGTGCGGATGAGTAGTCCGCGTACTGAGCGCACCTACCCGGCGATTGGTGAGCGGTGGATTGATCGCAATCAGCCCATTCTCGGGGATGAACAATGGCACTCGGGCACCCTGCGGAAGTTGCCGCGCCAGTGTGGCAGCCACCAATGTTCCCATTGCAAAGAAGTTGAAGCTGCGGGTTCGCATTTGCACGTCGTTCGCATGGTCAAGATGCTGTTGGGGATGTGCATGCAATGCCAGCCGAGGCGCTCTTCCAAGTACATGTCTCAATATCTCCTCCTGTCGGCTGGCGTCGTGCGAATAGGCATGACTGACAAGAACCGTCTTATGACCCTCAGCACGAAGATTCAACATGCCGATAGCGCTGTCGAGCCCCCCCGAATACAGACATGCGCTTTGGCAGTCATCGAGAATCAGTTTGTTTATCACTCTAGGCCGCGGCGATGGTCTTGTCTTTCCGCCATCTGTAACTTCGAGCGTCCATTGATCTCCACTCAAGAACCGTAGCGCCCTTTCCAGCAGCGGGATCGCCGGCCTCCACCGATCTGGGTCAGCTAGAGCGGCTACCAGGCGAATGTCCCGCGCCCATCCATCGGCGGCCTCAATGCGATTGGAAAACGTATCCGCAGCAGTCACAGCTAGTGACAATGAAAGAAAGTCGAACGCTACAGGGTCCACCGGCGTGGCGATGCGCGACACGACGTCAAGCACTGGGCCGCCAATTGCAGCCATCTGTGGCTGCGCGCTCGCTCCGTAGAGGTGAACTGGAATACATTCAGCATGGGGCGCTGGCAAACTTGCTAGGTCAGGATGAACAATCACCTCGGTCATGGCTGGTAATCCTCCCACTCATGCCACACGTCCCTGATAGCGGCGAGTTGGACAGCTTTCATTTGATCATTTGTCATCGCCTGGAGTTGCCCCTCAAGTAATGGTCTCATGTGTTTTTCTGTGACCACCCTAACCAACTCGAACAGATCCCTTTCTGCATCCTCGGCTTGCCTCGGTGTTTCTGCCTTAGCGAAGGCTCGGTCTGAGTCCATTACAACCTGTTCAAATACACATTGAGCCGAATAGGCGACCATCACGTCCATCAGAACTTCGTCGGTGATGCTATTGAAATCAAACACGGCCTCGCCATCCAAGCAGGTGGCAAGAGCCTCATTCAATGCCGCACGGATTCGATCCGCATCGCCATTCTCAGGCACCAAGGCGTCCACGATCGCGTTGATGGCTTCCTGGGTAGAGTGTCCAACTAAAGCGCGCAAGTTGACCGGGGCGTTGAGCGGGTCGTTGCGAAGCTGATTCAGAACGCCATAAAGCCCACCACCCGCTTGTGCCATAGCACCGAAGCGCCGCGGCCCCACCGTGGAGCCACCCGTTGCACTTCGAGCATATCCACGTAAGGCTTTATGGAGGTAAGCACGGTCTCCACTTGAAACAAACCGACCAAGCGACGTGCGAAAGCCTCGGAATCGGTTTGGCTGTGGTTCGGGGCCAGGACCTGCACCATCCACATCCGCCCAGGGTGGCACCAATGGACTGTTGTTGTTCGGCCCTCTGCTCGATGTAGACGTTCCCATTACTTCCCCTCCTTGAACCAATCCTTGTCACCGATCGCTGCACGCAACCACGGCGAAATCTGACCGGGAAGCCCACGGAGGAATGATGCCAGCTCTATAGCAGCAGATTGGTTGGCATCGGCTAGAAGCTGCGCGCCCGTGAACGCCTCCGGCTTGTTTTTCCAATCCGGATGGCTTCGCAGGACGGCGATCAGATCCCTCATTGCCCCTACATGTTCGCCAGCGGGAATGGACAGGATGGCATCCTTGGCCGCTGGGGACGCCAACGTCCGAATGGTCCGCAATCGAAGCGCCGCCTGTGCCGCCGCTTGCGAGAGATCTGCTGACTGCGTCCGCAGAGGAGTCGTCTCCCGGCTAAGATAGGCTAGCGGGCGAAGATCAAGCCCTCCTAGAACTGGGCTAAGGCCAAACCAGTCGAGAAGGAAAGTGGCGTTTTGCTTCCACTCGTCCGGACACGCCTCGGTAAACTTGGGAGGGTCGTCTCGCAGCTTTTCTAGCTCGACCATGAGTCCTGGCTTTCCGCTAGGGGCTTCGTTGATTAGTGAATACATCTTGGTGATGGCCGCCGGCTCGACACAGCGCTCAAATAACGCGAACTTGGCCACCATTTGCTCGTCAACGGGCATCTCTCGGCGCGCGGCAACGCGAGATCGAAGACGCACTACGTTAAGCATGCGCTTAACGATGCGAGGATTGCCGTCAACCAACGGCGCGTTCGCCAACAACGTAGCCATGCGGTCAGCAACGTCGAAGCTGTTTCTGAGTTCCTTGCCCTGATCTCCGAGCACTGCCAGCGCGTCTTCGATGGATAGTGGCCCCTCTTTCCAACTTTGCTGCAAGTTGGTCGCAAGACGCTCACGTAGCAGTTCTACAGTCTTCTCGTCCACATTGCTGGCATTGGCGAAAAGCATCAAGAGATAAGCCCGAATCTCTGCAACGCCAAGCCGAGGCACACGTACTGGCACCTGGATAAGCTTGTCGAGGTAGTCCTTGACGTGCCTCGTATCCGCATCCTGAAAGTGCTGAGAGACCGAGTGACGTACCATGTCTTCGTCCGCGGCAACGACAAACGCCGAACTCTCCATGAATAGGAACAGACGAAGTGCTTCGAGCGTATGGATAGTTTGAGTCGGCAGGCAACGATCTAGGTTATCAACGAAAACAACCATAGTTTTCCCGAGTTTGGTAAGTAGCTCACCGAACTCAGCCCGAAGCGCATCAATCTCTTCGGGCGGGCTATTCTTCTTTTCGGGATCTACGAGGCCGAGAACTTTCTTTCCGCCCTCGGCCACGGTGTTGGCGTCGTCAGCGTCCGGCCGGCCGGCAATATAGTCGCCAACGGCGCTAACGGCGCGAGCCGCAGCGCCAAACACGGGAATGCCATGGGCGGCAGCGGTCACTTCAATCGCGAGCCCAAGAGTGCGAACGGTGTTTACGCGCGCCAGCAGACGTTTGGCGAGCCCAGTTAGCCCCTCGTTATCTCTAGCCTTTTCATATAGCGCTCGCGCGATGACATCCATCAACGCAGCCCGCGCGTCGTCGAATCCTTGGTAGAGCCATGCGTCAAACCGGATTACGATGACATCGCCGTCTGCACGGCGCTTCAGGTCAGCCTCAATAAGATTGAGAAGGCTGGATTTGCCTGTTCCCCATGTACCGAAGATGCCAACCGAAACCGGTCGCATGGCTGGGTCCAGCAGGATTTCACAAACGACTTCGGCGACCTCAAGATAGTTGAGATAGTCGCTTTGAGTTTCAATGTCCGACCACATACCCATCCCCTTGTTGTCCGGGCAGCGTAGAAGTATGGCATATCCGAACTCACTGCCACTAAACTACTTCACGTGCAAGGTAGAGCCCGGGGTTTCCATTGGGGTTTCGGTGGACTTGGTCTACCGTTCCCATCAATTCTCACCGTCTCCCTTTAGTCGGAGGAACTCATTTGGCAATAGGGAACACGGCCGTTTAGTAGCATCCTCGCCGAATGGCTGTTAACCGATAGATTGCTTGACCGAAATTTACAACTAACCAAACGTCAGCAACGGCCGAAATGCCGGCATAGGTACCCAATTTAGGGTACAGGCTCCCGTGTCTTTCTTGGCAGCGTCGGCCCAATGCCAGGAAGTCGGCCATCGCCGTCGGTCGCGTTGAATGCCAAGGGAGTCTGCTACGCGCAGCTTACCCGCCATTGAATGGGGATTCGCGCCGAACGGAAGCTTTTCTAAATGGCAAACTCACACTCCGGACATTAAGTGATCCTACGGCCTGATGACCTGACCACACGAAGTGGGCCGTACGGCATTCCAGTAAGAGCTGGTATTCCAATGCCCACCGGCGCAAACTGCACTGCCACTCGCTGGGGCGAAGCACTTAGGGTCGCCGATAGCCTTCAAATTGGCGACACACGATAGACTCGAGAATGACTGATGTCCATGTTACGGCTAGGCCATCCCGCGCTGATCTTAGCGTCACCCATCGATGCTCTAGCATAGGAGCCGACAAGCAATGCCTGTAGGAAAACTCTCCGTCGAGATGTTGAAGGGTGCCCTCGAAACTTATGATTGGCAGAAAACGAAGCTAGTTCTCGATGCCGCAGGCGGCCCAGCAGCCGACCCCGAAGACATAGCTGAAGCGCTTCGCCGCGCTGGTGGCTTAGTGATTGAGTACCCTATCGAGGCGGAGATGAAGCGGGATGCGCTACTCAAGGAGCTTGACCTGTACCTTGCCGCTGGACAGGCGGATGCCGAGGTTCCGCCAGCGGTAGCTCAGGCGCTGAGCACGCTTCAAGTCGCCGAGACTGGCTATCGCAAGCTGGTCGCCGCGCTTTCCCAGACCGATGCGTCGAAGTTAGAACCAACAGTACATGTGTCTGCCGCCATACAGCGGGCCGAGGGCGAACTGGCTTGCATGTTTGCAGAGTTCCAAAAGCAAGCCTCACAGCGAGATGGAATCACGCTGCAAACTTATCTCATCGACGAGTCTGGGAGTCCTGTCGACATGGACTCTGCATTAGAGAACTTCGTCGGATTTGTTTCCATGACGTTGCAGATGGAAGCCTTCCGTAACAAGTGGTTCGCACCTGACGGTATCGTTGTAGTGCCCAGCCTTCCGAACGTAACGGAAGAAGCCATTTATCAAGTAGGTTCGACGCTGGCGCTGGCCGTCATATGGCGTCGATGGCGGGCGACAGAAGAAAGAGCCAGGGTACTCGGTAGGACTTTGCGGTTTCTGAACCCAAACGAGCATCCGAAGGGCGCCCCAGAGCAGTTGACTAGGTTCATTGTTGAAGAAGGCCCCGACTCGTCTGATTGGTTGCATCGCGTCGCGCTCGAAAGAGTGACGGACAAGATGTCTCAAAACCTAGTCGAAATTGGCGCCTCGATAAACCTCACTCCAAAAAAGCTCAAGCAGCCCGGCGGTGTGCGTGCACTCCCACCGCATGATTGGATATCCAAAGAAGAGGTTCACGGAATTTGGGGACTCGAGCAATATCTGGCATATAACGTCTTAACAGACCAAGAGCGGCCGGGTGGCCTCCGATTTGCCGAGTGGGTGCGCGGCTACTGCGCACTGATGCTGCTCGCACACGAGGCGGAGAATTGCGACCTCATCCGTACGCAGTCGGGGTGGCAAGACTACCTTGCTAGGTTCGGGCTGCCAACGGCGGTGTCAGAAGTCTTGATTTCTCGATTGACGTTTAGTCGTTCGAGTAGGGATCTTTTTGACCACCCATTCATCAAGCTCGGGGACGGCCAGTATCGGCTCTTTGCACTGGCACTTCGCTCGTTGAGCGTTCCTATCGTGGTTCTGTCAGTACTCAGCAATCTGAGCGTGCAGATTAAGCGCAAGGGCAAGAGTTTCGAAGAGACCGTCAGAGAGACTTTCGAAAGGGCGGGGATCAAAACATATGCCTTCAAGGCAAAGCGAGACAATGAGGAGTATGAATACGACGCAGTTGTCCCTTGGGGTAACTACTTGTTCGTCATCGAGTGCAAGAACCGCTCTCTGCCATTTGGCAGTTCAATCCAGATGCGCTATTTCGACCTTCAGACGCAGGGCAACATTAATCAAGTTCGCCGCTTGATGAAGGGACTGGAAGAACACCCAGACATTCTGGCGAACAACCTTCCTCCGGACGCCACGACGAAAACCAGAGTGCCTGTCATCGTCAACTGCTTCCCCTACTCGGCCCCGGGGCAACCGGATGGCGTCTACCAGTACGATTATTCAGCGCTATCACGTTTCTTTGAGAGCGGCGAAATCAAAATGAAGGCTGCCGCCTCAGGCAAGAAGTTAGAGGAGTACGGCACTGGAATTCGACTTTGGGCAGGCGCGAAGCCAACTCCCGAGGACCTGATTGGACAGATGGGGGAACCGTTACAGTTCAAGACGGTTATGGACTCCCTCGAACGCGATCCCCGAGGATTTCCGCTACCGCCGGACTGTTGGGTATATGGTGTGAGCTTCATCCGGCATGAGACTGCAAATCTAAGAGCAACTGCCACCCTCGCATCGGCAACTGGACTTGGAGAACAGAAATAGGTTGAATCCACTACCCATCGGAGGGAGTCTCCTGAAAACCGACGTTGCCGAACGACCGAAATTGACCAGCTAGAGCGGGCGGCGCGGAGTCCCACATTGTAGTCATTTGCGAAAACCGCCGATTTTCCGGTGTCGGCAATGGAGCGGCTGGCTTACAGACGCCCCGGCCAAAAGCCGCCTGTCCTGATTGCCTTTCTATTGGCATAGTGGGACGATGCCAGTAGGCGAGAAGCGTATTACACAATTCTCCTAAATGACAAGTATGCCGACCGTGCGAACCAGCACAGTTCTGGCAAGCATTGAAGAAGATCGGGTGGGTCCGTCGAATGCATATATTTGTGGATGAATCGGGGACTTTCACCCACTCGAACGAACTCGACTCTTGGTGTATCGTAGCTGCTTACGTGGCACTGGAACATAGGAGACGAGATATTCAGAAACTAGTATGCCGTGTGAGAATGATTGGCAATCAGGGGGCTGAAACAAAACTAAAGCATCTCTCTGAAGATCAATATATTTGGTTCCTCACCGAACTCCGGAAGCTTGAAGGTTTGGCGTTCGCCGTTGCGGTCGACATCGGACTGCATCGCAGAGAAGCAGTTGAGCACCACAGAGATGCACAAGCCGACAAAGTTATTGAACACCAAGACAAGATGATTCACGAATCAGCACGTCGAGGGCTTGCCGACTTATCTAGCGAGATCCGCTCATTGCCAGCGCAGCTTTACACTCAACTGATATGCCAGGTGAAACTGTTTCAAAAGATATTGACGCGGGCACCGTTGTACTTCGTCCAGCGCCACCCTCCAGCACTTGCGAACTTTAGATGGCGTCTGGATCGCAAGGCCCAAACCCCTACGGCCTACGAGAAAGCCTTTCGGAAGATTTTGCCAGCTCTACTTCAGTCGATGTCTTTAGATGATCCAATGTTGATGCTTGAGGGAGCTGATTACCGGCATTTTTCTAGATTTGATTATCTGCCAGGCGAGGAGCCAAGTTATTTGAAGGATACATACGGAATCGAAAGCAAGGGAGGGTCGAATATTGGCAAAATGATCCGCGAGGACTTTAAGTTGGCCGACTCGGCGACCACCCCAGGAATTCAGGTTGCCGACCTACTCGCTGCCGGTATTCGTCGTTTGTTCCGAGGCGGGTTCAAGTCAGACGAAGAAGTTTCACGGCTAATTGGTTCCAATACTGTCCAGCAGATGAAAGGCGAAACACCAGTGCAATTGATCAGCTTGGACAGATCAGCGGTCGTATCGGAATACCCAGCCAGCCTGATCCGCCTGATGGCGTCGTCCGGGCGGCCGATGCTCGCAAGGTAGCAGCCGGCCAAGGTCGGAGCCAAATGCAATTGCCTCAAGGCGGATCATCAGCTTCAAGTGCTGTATCAACCTAGGCTAACGAGCCCGTAGAATCATTACCAATATAGGTCAGCTTGCCTGTTGGACGACTAGTGGGGCACATATGCTGCGATCAAAGCGACCTCGATACTCCACTTCATCATCTCGTTTAGCTGGAGCAAGTACCGCCACATCAGCTAGGTTCCGGAAGCCACAAAGGATCGACGTTTGGCTGCCACGCCTTAGCCATCTTGCTCAGGTTGGACTTTTCTTTTTTACCGTGGGCAGTCTCTATTTCATTGTTTTACCGCTTTACCAAAAGGCTCTGCTCGAAGAAGGGATAGCGAAGAAGGAGGTTGAGCTCGCTGTCGCGACAAAGGCGGTAGATAGATCCTATTCCCGCTTACGCATTTACGCGGTACGTGAGTTCTATATTGCAGCGGGACCAGTTTGTTCGGGCCTTTTTCAACCTCCCAACGAGCCGCCTGCGCTCGGAGCTCCTCAAAAGCGGAGGCAAACACGCGCTGAGTTCGTATTCGCAATCGACGTTCCAAAATGTCTGCACGATATGGTGACCAAGACCACAGCACTAGGCGAGCTTCGCGCAGATGATCGAAAAGTTTTTGATGCGGCTGTGACCGCGCTCGGCACTGAACTTGCAGAACGCCGTCGTGTAGCATTGAATGCATACGAGAAGGCGCCAAGCATAGTCACGGACGCAGATATCAAGGCGCTTCCTCAAGAAAGCTACCGAGTCCAAGCGCAAGCTACCATTGAGAAATGGAACGCATACCGGCTTCACCAGCAGGGTCCCACCATAGATATTGAAGCACGAAGAAAACTGGCCAAGGAAATCGCGCAAGAACGGATTGTGTTGGAATACGACAATTCCATCCTAGATGGTCTTCGCAGGCTGAGCAACGTCAAATGGGCCGAGACGCTCGAATTATCGAAGTGACCGCGTCGAACAACAAAAATTGATGTCCGCTTCCCCAACCCACCTTCTTTCACGAAATGTCAGGAGTGGGAGTTTGCCATTTAGAAAAGCTTCCGTTCGGCGCGAATCCCCGTTCAATGGCAGGTAAGTTGTGCGTAGCCGACTCCCTTGGCATTCAACGTGACCGACGGCAATGGCCGAAGACTTGCCGGTGAGCAGTCTCCTTGAACGGCCACTGAACTTCGTTACCTGCCTTTCATGCGGCGACAGCGCGTAGATCAGCACCGGGCATGTAGGAGTTATTGACGGTTTCATACGTGAATGCTTTTTCAGCGCCAATCTATCGCACTACGGCGTGCAGCCCAGCTATCACTCGACTTTTGAAGTCACAAATTGTGACTTCAAAAACCTAAACGCTCTCAATCAACTCCGCCCCCTCCTCCCCCGCTCTGCTGACCCTTCGGCTGACCGGCCAAGCCTGCATCCCTTCGGCCGGATAAGAAGCCACAAGTTTCTTGATCTCCTCCGCCGGCGCTGTCATCCAATCCTTCCAGTGATCCGGCCCGACGATCACGGGCATCCGATCGTGAATGGGTGCCATGATTTCATTGGGACCAGTAGTCACGATGCAAACACTCTCCAGGATCTCCCCTTCTAGTGATGTCCATGATTCCCAGATGCCCCCGAAAGCCATCGGATCGCCGGATTTCAGGCTGATGTAGTACGGCTGCTTGATCTTGTTTTCCGTCTTCCATTCGAAGAAACCCGAGGCGGGTACCAGACAGCGGCGAACTTTGAATGCACTGCGGAAGGAAGGCTTTTCCGCAACCGTCTCGCCGCGGGCGTTGTTGAGTTTGCTGCCGATGCTCGGGTCCTTGGCCCAGAACGGCACCAGGCCCCAACGAAGTAGATTCAGGAAGCGCTTGCCTGCGGGTGTTTGCCGGATGGTTGCAATCTTCGTTGTTGGCGGGATGTTGTAGCGCGGGCTGAAATCGTCGCACTCATCGAGAGTGAAGTAGGTGACGAGTTCTGATGGTGGAGCCTTGAGCGCAAAACGACCACACATATCAAGTCACCAGGGGTAGTTGATCCCAGCGCGTAGTGTACCCCGGCGAAACCTTCTCGCGCTTCATGCGCCAGTCACGATTGACACCTTCGGCGGCAGAATGGAGCGTTCCCCTCCCCCACATGCCGTTGATGCGATCCATCACCGCCATCACCCGGGTGTTGTCTTTGGCGGTCGAGAACAGATCCATCTGGGGTGCGCCCGCGGCGCTCAGATTCAGAAGGGCCACGCCGGCCTTCTGGTAGGCATAACCTGGGCGATAGAGCTTTTTCAGGCCCCATAGCGCCGCCCTGGTGAGCAGCAGGGTGTCGTCGCTTGCCTCGGTCAAGGGAACGGTCAAACCACGCTGGTATTGCGGGGCATCCGCCTTGTGCGGATTCGTGCGGACATAGACCTGCACCATGCCGGCCACAGATCCCTGGCTTCTCAGCTTTTCGGCGGCAATGGCAATATAGCTGGCCACGGCTTCCTGGAGTGGCGCCAGATCGTAGACATACTGACCGAACGATCGGGAAGACATGATCTGCTGCTTATTGGGCACCACCTCTTCGAGGTCCATGCACGGGATGCCATTGAGTTCCGCGATCGTCCGCTCGAGCACTACAGAAAACTCGCGACGCAGCGTCTTGGCATCAGACTTTCGCAGATCCGCGACGGTGGCAATTCCCCGGCCAACGAGCTGCTCAGTCAGCCGCGGGCCGACGCCCCATATTTCACGGATGCCGATTTTGGAGAATAGCTGCGACAGTTCCGTCTCTGTCAGTCTGGTGAGGTCGCAAACCCCGTCCTTGCCAGCATGACTTTTCTTCGCGCAATGATTCGCCAGCTTCGCCAGCGTCTTGGTCTCAGCGATGCCGACGCAAACCGGGATACCCACCCATTGGCGAACCCGTTGCCGCATTGCCTGCCCGTACTCAACGAGATCCAGATGCTGGAAACCATCAAGCCCCAGAAAGCATTCGTCGATACTGTAAACCTCCTGGTCCGGTGAAAACTGACTCAGCACGGTCATCATGCGGTTGCTCATGTCCGCATACAGGGCATAGTTGCTCGACAGCGCCAGGATGCCATGCTGCTTCGCGAGGTCCCGCATTTTGAACCAGGGCTCTCCCATCTTGACGCCCAGGGCCTTGACCTCGGCACTTCGGGCGACAGCGCAGCCATCGTTGTTGGAGAGCACTACGACCGGCTTGCCTTCCAGCTTGGGGTTGAAAACCCGCTCGCATGAGACATAGAAATTGTTGCCGTCTACAAGGGCCAGGGGCATGATCAAACGGCGTGGATGGACCAGCGCACCACGCCCCACACGGTCATCTCCTGATCGGGGCCAACGAAGATATCGCTATGACCGTTCCCATTGGCGCGCAGCAGGACGCCCGTGGGAATGCGGCAGAGCTGCTTGACGGTGAACTCTCCATCCACTACGGCAATCACAACGCTCCGGTCAGCAGGATGAAGCGAGCGATCCACAACCAGCAGGTCGCCATCATGAATCCCGAAGCCCGTCATCGAATTGCCGGTCACCCGGACAAAAAACGTGGCTTCCTTATGCTCGATCAGGTGTTCATCAAGACTCAGCCGGTCCTCCACAAAATCGGCGGCCGGTGATGGGAAGCCGGCAGGAACGGGGGTGGCCAGCAAAGGGATGCCCGTCTGAGGAATGCAGGGTTGCGGTAGGCCGGCAAAAAGCCGCTCACCCGGGAGGGGTGCGCCTCCCGGAACTTGATGACCGTTCACGGCAGGCGCCTAGTGGGAATACCGTCGGGCCAGGCCGACCAGAACACCGAAGATTTCCAGTTTGCCCTTGGGGCGGATGACCGGATACGCCGGATTGTGTGGCTTCAGGATGAACTGGCCGCGCTCGATGTCGAGTTCCTTGAGGGTGAATGCGTTGTCCACGATGGCGATCACGAAATCCCCCTTGGCTGCCGGTCGGCCGCGCTCGATGACAGCCACATCGCCGTCGTGGATCCCGGCATCGATCATGGATTCCCCCTTGATGGGAACCATGACTGTACGGGATGGATCACGGATCAGATATTGGTCGACCAGAAAGGGTTCGCCGGCATCCCCCTGGATCACGTCCGGCGCGCCGGCGCGGACGGCATCACTGGCTATAGCGCGCTCGAAAAAACGCTTTGAGGGTATCCAGCCATCGCCGTCCGGAGTGCGTTCAATGAAACCCTCGATCTCCAGGCGATCAAGCAGCTTGCGCGCAGCCGCTTTGGAAAACCCGATGAGGTCGGCGATACGCTGCTGGGTCGGAATCCGCCGGTTTTCAGCGTAGTAGTCCTGGAGCCTGGCCAAGTGTTCATGGTCTCTGTTCGGGGTAGGCATGACGGCCTCAATGGTTTCCTATTGGAAACCATCATAGTAGACGAATGGACACCTGTCAACGAGTGGCCAACACGAGTGGCCAATCCGTGAGAAAGGCGACTCACTATGGGTAATCCGGTAATGACTTGATGCTGACAATGGGGTAGGATGCCCTCAACTATGCCATCGTCAAGACGCCAGGTGACCATTGATTGGCCCGAAAAATCTAATGAAGCTATGTGAAACCCCCGACGGCCAGCGGCAGTTAAGAAACCAGCAGCCAAACCGGCGGCGGCGCGCAGAAGCTCGCAGTCCGGCGCATCTATTGGTCGGAAGCCGTCAATAGGTGCGGCGCCGGCGATTCCGCCTCCACCACCACCGAAGGCAAAGAAGTAATGGGCATCCGTATTCCGTGATTGACATGCCGAGTACATTGCACGTTGCGGCATTTAGCGACAATTGTTGAAGGACTTACGCCTTGTTGGCTGACTCAGTTGTGCCCCAAGCGGAAGTAACCGGATTGCAATAGCGGACACTCGGTGCAACGGTTTCGTGGCATCGCGCGACCAGTGCTGAACCATTGTGGCGAACTAGATCTTCAATCAGGGCCACGCATTCTCCGAAGGGACAAGGCGCTGACACGGACCCCTGGTGCCACCTACGTTCCACTCACCGCCCTTTCAATCCTTCGCCACCACCGTGTCGTAAAGCCCATAGTGAGACAAGCCCTGGTGGCTCTCAATACCCGTATAGCGGAGCGACGCGTCTTCGTAACGCCGGAAGGCGAACACGGCCTGATTCATATGCTCAGTGTTGAACACCTTGAGCCGCACAAGCAGGTGGAAATCCTTTACCGTCAGACCGGTCACTGTCAGAAACAAGTCGGGTTCAATCTTGGTGATGACATCTTGCAGCGTGTTCTCCCGGAAGTCGGTCAGATACATGAATGCCGGGATGCGCGTGGCGAACTTGATGAGCTTTTCCTGCACGAGCTTGCGCTTGGACTTGTATTCCTTCTCCTCGTCCGTGAGCTGCTTTTTCTCTTTTGCCGACAAGTCCTTGTCCTTCGCCTTGTCCTTCAGATCCTTCACCATCTCGCTTTTGTTGATGATGGTTTCGATGACGTTATCGCCGAGCGAGCGCCAGCCTTCGATCCGCTCTACGGCGGCCATCGCCTCGGGGTTGTCGAGGATGCGGCGCAGGGTGTCGTTGTCCACGTTCACCAGCATGGCCGATTCCCACTTTCGCGCGAGCAATGTGGCTGAAGTTCCCGCCATCGCGATGTCGAGGATGCCGCCTGCATCAATCTGCGTCATGTTCGCGCCGTCATAGGCCAGCACCGGTAGGAACGACACGAGGTCTCTCACGGCGTTCTCCGGGTTCGGCTCGCCGGGCGAAAGCCCGATCCCGTATTCCGAAAGCTGCCGCAACGCGCGCGTGGGCGCGAAATCGAACACGAAACAGACAGGCTTGAGGATTTCCTCCTCGTTCGGATCGTCACCGTTGGGGTTCTTGATGGACCATGGTGACTGCACGCGAAACGCGGCCTGAAAGTAGGTCTCCGGCGACTTGAGGTTGCGCAGCATCAGGATAGACGACCACTGTGGCACAGTGATGCCGGTAGTGAGCTTGCCACACGAGAGCGTGATGGTCTTGGTGTCGAAGCCGCTGCCGATGGCCTGGCGCACGGGCGGCAGTGCTTCCAATCCAATGCCCGCCGAGGCGCCAGCGGCGACGAGCGCATCGTAGTCGTGCCAGAAAACGTTTTGCTTTTCGGCCAGCAGGTTCGCCATCGCGTGACACGCCGCGACGTTGGGCAGGAACCAGAACGAGTGCTGGAGATAGGGCAGCAAGCGCACGTCCGAATAGGGAAAGGGCGGCCGAGTGCCAGTCTTGAGATACTCCACCGCCTTGGACGCATACCCGCCGCGAATAATGTCCAGCCACTTCTGCACGTCGCTCTTGTGCTTGAACTGCGCCAACACGCCGGTGCCCGAGGCCTCGAAAAAGGCGTTGAGATCAAACTCATCAAACTCCCCGGCGCGCGCTATCGCGACCAATTCGTCAGGCATCTGATAGGTGAGCAGCCGCATCTGCGGTAGCGCGCCGTAAGGGTTCCACTTGCCGGCGTTCTTCCGCGCGAACTCTTCTTTGGCGCGCTGTTCGTCGGTGTAAGTCCAGTTGAAAATCTGCTCCTCGATGAACTCGCCCGTGGCCAGCGCCTTGAACGGCGTGCCGGAGAGGTAGAGGTACGCCTTGGTGGTAATGGGCAGGAACTCGGTCTCTTTCTCCGAGAGTTCGCTGAGGTCCTCGTTCACGTCTGCCAAACCGGCGGCGTATTCGAGCTTGGCCTCCTTCTTGGCGACCGCCTCTTCCTCGCCCTCGAACAATTCCTTCGCCGTGTTGCGCCACGCGCCGAAGTGATATTCGTCGAAGACGACCAAGTCCCACTTCACCGTATGGAGCCAGGTGTTCTTCGGCTTGATGTTCCCCACGTCGTCGCGTCCTAGCAAATCCTGGAAGGAGCCGAAATAGACGAGCGGCTTGCGGGCCGAGATGTGAGTCGGATCGCTGTCGGAATTGCGCGAGAGGTATTGCCAGCCGTCGAAGTCCACGTGGAATTCGAGATCCGTCTGCCACGCATCCTCCACGGCGGGTTTGAAAGTGACCACCAGCACGCGCTTGGCCCCGAGTTTCCGGGCGAGCTGGTAGCTGGTGAAGGTCTTGCCGAAGCGCATCTTCGCGTTCCAGAGGAAGCGCGGGACGGCGTGCATATCCTCCTTCCAGATGGAGTGGAAATAGGCGTGGGTCTTTTCCACGGCGGCGCGCTGCTCGGCGCGCATGGCGAATGTCTGGTCGTGCGTGCCAGTGAACCGCTGCCCGGTGCGCAGCTCGGTGAGTACGGTTTTCACTTCCTTGAGCGTGCAACGCACCCATTCCAATTCGGCGTTCTCGCAGCCCTTCCTGGCGAGAGCGGCGCGCACCTCGTGATCGGTGAAGGTCGTGCCGCCGTCGCGCTCGGCGAACTCATCGAGAACGATGGTGTAGTTCTTGATGTTGGCGGTCTTGAGTTGCTCGGCGACGCGCTGCTTCACGTCGCGCGTGGTCTGGCCCACCTTGAGCAGACCCGCGTGCGCCTTATCCGCGATCGAATAGGCGTAGATGCGCGGCCGGGCTTCCGGCTTGGGCGCAAGGATTTCTTCGATGGTCTTACTCAACGTCGCTGTCTTCTGTGGTGCCGTCATCGAACAGCTCGCTGTCGTGCTCGGCCACTTGCGCCTCGATAAATGCGATTTCGCCCTTAGTCAGCCCGTATCGCTTGTAGAGCTTCGCGTCAGTCCACTCTTGTTCCAACGGCAAATCAGGCACGAAGGAATACACGTCGCGCGTCGCGTGCTGGGTGGCTTTGCGAACTGAGACCAAGAAGCGAACGAACCGGGTGCGCAGATACTTCGCGTAACTGGCCGCCTCTGCCTCATTGTCGAAGTGCCCAGCAACGAGGTAGGTTTCGGTGCATGCAGTGCCTGGCTCTGCAACGATTGGTTTGCTGAGGAACTTGGTTTCAATCGCCGCGCTTGTCCCCTGCACGGCAGTCATGAGCACTTTCCACTCGTCAATCCACTCGGGGTTGACCGGAATTGCCTTTCGCTCCATCCAACCAACCCGCCGGTTCTCGAAGAGCTTCACCGGCTTCTTCAATCCCGTAGCCGACGGCTTGCCCTTAAAGTTCGTGGCGAGTCCGAACGGCTTACGGCTGGAAACGCGCTGATCGAGCGTGGTTTCTTTCTTTGCCCTGACCTTCTCCAAAATCGGCACCGCCTCATTGCGTCGGACGAGAATGTCGAAAGCATCAAGGTAACGTTCCACAGCAGGCCCAGTCGGCTGCCCGTCCCAGATGGTCTGCACATCGCACGGCCCGTTGCAGTCGCGGTCCCACAGAAAATACGAAATACCGCCGCGAATCTTCACTCCTGGAAAGCCCTCGTAGAGCTTGGGGTAGTCCACAATCTTCCGAAGGCGTTTGTCGGAGAGCATCCGCTGCCGATACTTGTCGAGGCCTTTGCCCCCGGCCATCCAGCGCGAAGGCGTCACAAAAACGGCATAGCGCGGGTCGAGTTTCAAGGCTTGTTCCACAAAGAGCTGATAAATAGGCGCGGCGCTTGTGCCGTAGCCGCCATCGTCTAATTGATACGGTGGGTTGCCGATGATTACGTCAAATTGCATGTTGCCTCCAAAGATCTCGGCCAGCCGAGTCTTGATGTTGACGGTGTGAATGAATGCGTAGGCGTGGGTTTCGAGACCTTCGCCGCGTTGAAAGGTTTTCTTGCTGGCTCCGCAAAACTTGCATTTTTCGCCATCCCACTTGTGCTTGATGCGCTTGAACCAGATGTTGCCATCGTCGCTGGCGAAGGATTTGGCAATCGAGTGCTCGCCTTTGGCGTGCTTGGAGCAATACACGCTGCGCCGCGCGAGCAGGCTGGTGATTTGCGTGATGCCGATGCCGAACACCTGCTTCGTCAGGATGTGGTTCACGCGCTTCTTGAGATTTGGCATCTCCTGCTCCAGCCCCGTGGTGAGGCGACTGGTAATCTCCCGCAGGAACACGCCGGATTTCGTGCAGGGGTCCAGGAACTTCACCGTCTTGTCGGCCCAGATGTTCGCGCCGCTGTGGGTGGCGGCCCACGCCTCGTCCAGCGTGTCCAGCATCCGGTTCGCGAACTCCGGCGGGGTGAACACCTCGTCGTTGGAGAGATTCGCGATGCACGTCAGCACGTCCGGGTTGCGGCTGCGCAAGGCAAAGCTGGCTTGGTCGCTCATACGATGACCTCCGGCTCAAGGGCGGCCAGCTCGCCCACCGTCATGGGCGAGTAGGTTCTAGCCGGCGTGAAAATTTCGTGTTTGCCAAGGTGGGCGAAGAGCGACCCTTCGGCGCTGAAGGCTGATGAATGCGTGAGGCTGTCGTAGCGAAAATCGCGCCGCTGGAACCGGCCTTTGCCCAGATAACCCCACTCGGCGAAGGCGATCGGCAGGTTG
>JBAYJH010000002.1:0-51646 GCA_041665185.1 Sterolibacterium sp. | reverse complement strand
TGACGGCATCAAGCTGCCGGCCACACTCGCCTTCGCGACCGAGGCCGCCGCCGTGCCGGAAGTGCCTCTGGATGGATGGTGGGCACCGGATCACGCCACCTGGCAGGACATCCGCTACGAAGAGGCGAATGGCGTCGGCTTCCTGCATTTCGAGTTCTACAACGGCGCCATGGGCACGCGGCATTGCCAGCGCCTGCAAGCCGCCTTCGAATGGGCGCAGACCCGGCCGACGCGAGTCATCGTGCTGGCCGGCGGCGCGGACTTCTGGTCCAATGGCATCCATCTCAACCTGATCGAAAACGCCGCCAGTGCCGCCGATGAATCCTGGGCCAACATCAATGCCATCGACGATCTTGCCGAAGCCATCCTGCGCTGCGCCCCGCAGCTCACGGTGGCGGCGCTCGCCGGCAACACCGGTGCCGGCGGCTGCTTCCTGGCGCGCGCCGCGGATCAGGTGTGGGTGCGCGCAGGCGTCATGCTGAACCCGCATTACAAGAACATGGGCAATCTCTACGGCTCGGAATTCTGGACTTACCTGCTGCCGCCACGCGTCGGTGCGGATGGCGCCCGGAACATCATGCAGCGCCGCCTGCCGATGACCGCCCGCCAGGCGGTCGACTGCGGTTTTTACGACCAGTGTATCGAAGCGGAGCAAGGGAAGCTGGATATCCGCGACGAGCTCGTCCGCAAGGCCACCGAACTGGCCGCTGCCGACGACTACCCGGCGCAGCTTGCCGCCAAGCGCGCGCGCCGTGCCGCGGACGAAGCGGCGAAACCCCTCACTGAATATCGCGCGGAAGAACTGGCGCAGATGCGGCGCAATTTCTACGGCTTCGACCCGAGCTACCATTACGCCCGCCACCATTTCGTCCACAAGGTGCCGCATGCGTGGACGCCGCGCCACCTGGCGCGCCATAGAGACAAGTCCGGCGAGCGGGCGGCCTGAACATGACGACGCGACCAGTCTTGCCCCCCATCCTGATCGTCGACGACGAGGTGCGCTCGCTCGAAGCCTTGCGCCGGACGCTGGAAGAAGACTTCACGGTGTTCACCGTTCCCAGCGCCGAGGAAGCCCTGACGGTGCTGCGCCGTGAATTCATCCAGGTAGTGCTGTGCGACCAGCGCATGCCCGGCATGTCCGGCGTCGACTTCCTCAAGCAAGTCCGCGACGAGTGGCCCGACGTGGTGCGCATTATCATCTCCGGTTATACCGATGCCGAGGACATCATCGCCGGCATCAACCAGGCCGGCATCTGGCAGTACCTGATGAAACCCTGGCAGCCCGAGCAACTGCTGCTGACCCTGAAAGGCGCGGCAAAGCTGCATAGCCTGCAACAGGACAACCAGCGCCTTTCGCTTGATCTGCGCGACAGCCCGCGGGAATTGCAGCAGCGGGTCGACAGCAAGCGCGCCCAGGTGCGGGCACTCTCCGGCTTCGAGAAGCTGGCGCGTGCGCCGCAGAGTCCGCTCAACGCCGTGTGCAATCTGGCGGCTCGTTTCGCGCCGCACGATCTGGCTATCCTGGTGACGGGGGAGTCCGGCACCGGCAAGGAACTTCTGGCCCGCGCCATTCACTATGCCAGCACGCGGGCCGACAAAGCCTTCGTGGTCGAGAACTGCGGCGCGCTGCCGGACACCCTGCTCGAATCCGAGCTTTTCGGCCACAAGCGCGGCGCCTATACCGGCGCCTATGAGGATCGCATCGGCCTGTTCCAGCAGGCGGATGGCGGCACGATCTTCCTCGACGAGATCGGCGAGACCTCGCCGGCCTTCCAGGTCAAGTTGCTGCGCGCCTTGCAGGAAGGCGAGATCCGCCCGCTGGGCAGCCCCCGCCCGCTGTCGGTGAATGTGCGGGCGATCGCCGCCACCAACCGCGACCTCGAGCAGGAAGTCCGCGAGGGGCGCTTCCGCGAAGACCTCTACTACCGGCTCGCCGCCGTGACCCTGCACATGCCGTCACTGCGCGAACGGCCAGTGGATATCCCGTTGATCGCCACCGGTTTGCTGGAGCGCGGCCAAGCGCTGCTCCAGCGCAAAGTGCAAGGCTTCACCCGCGAGGCCATGGACTGCCTGTGCGCCTACCGCTGGCCGGGCAATGTGCGCGAACTTTCCAACGAGATCCTGCGCATGCTGGCGCTCACCGACGGCGACTGGCTGGGCGCCGAACTGTTGAGCAGCCGTGTGCTCACCGCCGCCGGCGAGGAGTCCCAGGAAGGAGAACTGTCGCTGCTGGCGGGATTCGACGGCGGCCTCAAGGAACGCATGGAACAGCTTGAGGCGCGCGTGGTCAAGGAGGTCCTGATCCGCCACCGCTGGAACAAGACGCACGCCGCCGCCGAACTCGGGCTGTCGCGGGTCGGCCTGCGTTCCAAGCTGGCGCGCTATGGGCTGGATAAATCGGGGCTGGACAAACCATGAACCTGCTGTGGCTCCAATCCGGCGGCTGCGGCGGCTGTACGTTGTCATGGCTGGGCGCGGAAGGTTCGCCGTTGTTTGCCACGTTGGCCGACGAAGGCATCGAGATCCTGTGGCACCCGAGCCTGTCCGAAGCCAGCGCGGCCGAAGCCCTGGCGCTGATCGGCGCCTGCGCCGACGGCAGCCGGCCGCTCGACATCCTCTGCGTCGAGGGCTCGCTGTTGCGCGGCCCGCATGGCAGCGGCCGTTTCCACATGCTCTCCGGCACCGGCGAATCGATGATCAGCTGGGTGCGGGCGCTGGCGTCACGGGCGCGCCATGTGGTGGCGGTGGGCAGTTGCGCCGCCTACGGCGGGGTGACGGCGGCCGGCGTCAATCCGACCGACGCCTGCGGGCTGCAATACGACGGCGATACCCTGGGCGGCTTGCTCGGCGAAGAGTTTCGCGCCAGCGGCGGATTGCCGGTGATCAACATCGCCGGCTGCCCGACCCACCCGGACTGGGTCAATGAAACCCTGATCGCGCTGTCGCGCGGCAGCATGACCCGCGAGGACCTGGACGACATCGGCCGGCCGCGTTTCTATGCCGGCCAACTGGTGCATCATGGCTGCCCGCGCAACGAGTTCTACGAATTCAAGGCCAGCGCCGACAAGCCTTCCGACCAGGGTTGCCTGATGGAGCATCTCGGCTGCAAGGGCACCCAGGCCCACGCCGATTGCAACCTGCGCCTGTGGAACGGCAGCGGCTCCTGCCTGCGCGGCGGCTACGCCTGCATCCGCTGTACCGATCCGGGTTTCGAGGAGCCCGGCCACCCCTTCGCCGAGACGCCGAAGATCGCCGGCATCCCGATCGGCTTGCCGACCGACATGCCCAAGGCCTGGTTCATCGCGCTTGCCGCGCTCTCCAAATCGGCCACCCCGTCGCGGGTCCGCGAGAACGCCACCGCCGACCACCTGCTGCGCGCGCCCAGTCTCAAGAAGCCGGGGCGGTAAGCATGACACGACTGATCGTCGGACCATTCAACCGTGTCGAAGGCGACCTCGAAGTGACGCTCGACATCGCCGCCGGCGCGGTGCAGTCAGCCCAGGTGAATTCGCCGATGTACCGGGGTTTCGAGCAGATCCTGCAAGGCAAGGCGCCGGCCGATGCGCTGGTGTTCGTGCCGCGCATCTGCGGCATCTGCTCGGTGGCCCAGTCGGCCGCCGCCGCACAGGCACTGGCGGCGGCGATGGGCGTGGTTCCGCCGCGCAACGGCCGGCTGGCCGCCAACCTGACGCTGGCGACGGAAAACCTGGCCGACCACCTGACGCATTTCTACCTGTTCTTCATGCCGGATTTTTCCCGCGCCGCATATCGGAATCGTCCCTGGTTCGCCGACGCCGAGCCGCGTTTTCGCGCGCTGACGGGCAGCGCCGGCAACGAGATCCTGCCGCCGCGCACCGCCTTCATGCACCTGATGGGCTTGCTCGCCGGCAAGTGGCCGCATACCCTGGCGTTGCAGCCGGGCGGCTCGTCGCGCCCGTTGCAGGCCTCGGAAAAAATCCGCCTGTATCGCCAGTTGCGGGAATTTCGCGGCTTTCTTGAACGCACGCTGTTCGGCGATGCGCTGGAGGCGATTTCATCCCTGGACAGCCGCGTTGCACTGGAGAGCTGGCGCGACGCCCGGCCGCCACAGGCCAGCGATTTCCGCCGCTTCCTGGAAATCGCCGGCGACCTCGACTTGGCAAGCCTCGGGCGCGCCGGCGATACCTTCATCAGCTACGGCAGTTATCCGCAAGCGGATGGCGAGGAGCGCTTGTTCCCCCGCGGTGTCTGGGACGGCGGCGGCCACGCCTTGGACAGCGCCGACATTCGCGAGGACGTCAGCCATGCCTGGTATGCCCAGGCCGAGGCGCCGCAGCATCCCGCGCAAGGCTCCACGGTGCCGCTGGTGGACAAGCCCGGCGCCTACAGCTGGTGCAAGGCACCGCGCTGGCAGGGCCGGGTGGTCGAGACCGGCGCGCTGGCGCGGCAGGTGGTGGCCGGCCAGCCCTTGCTGCGGGCTTTGGTCGCGACGAACGGCGGCAACGTCATGAGCCGGGTGGTGGCGCGCCTGATCGAAATCGCCCGGGTGTTGCCGGAGATGGAGGCCTGGGCGCAGCAACTGGAGCCCGGCGAGCCTTACTGCATCGTCGGCGAGATGCCGCAGGAAGCGGCGGGCGAAGGACTGGTCGAGGCGGCGCGCGGTGCGCTGGGGCACTGGCTATCGGTGCGGCGCGGCCGCATCCACAGCTACCAGATCGTCGCCCCGACCACCTGGAACTTCTCCCCGCGCGACGCCCAGGGCACGCCCGGTGCCCTCGAACAGGCGCTGGTCGGCGCGCCGGTGGAAGAGGGCGAGGAGGCCCCGCTGGCGGTGCAGCACATCGTGCGCTCGTTCGATCCGTGCATGGTGTGCACGGTGCATTGATGAAAATTACTGCAAGACCCGTTACTTGAAAGCTGTCTTGTCACAGCGGCCGGCTTTCCATTCGTTACCGCGGGCCGGCATATAGTCAAGCTTGCTTACGTCCTTTTTTCTCCCAACGGACCGGGTAGACATCGGTGCGACCATGGAACAGTTGCCGGAAAAGCGGGATCTTCCGTTATTTCGGCGAGTTGTTGGTCGAGCGGCTTCACCGTGGAAAGCGGTCAAAGCGGTCCATGAGTTCGGTGGCCTGAAGCTCGAACCGGGTTCTATTCGTCGCGCGCAGTTTTTCCAGGTTGAGCAGTTTCCAGCGGATCGCTGGCAAGTCCTTGAGGTGGTCGAATGGCATCAGCGACCAGTCGGGCTCCGCGCGCACGAAAGAAAGCAGGAAGCGCCGATGGGCATCGGTGAGCGCCTTGGGCAGTTCCTGGCGAATGTGCTGCCGCGTTTCGATCAGGCGTTGCAGCGGAATTTCGGCAGCGGTCATGCCGACAAAATCGGTGTTGAAAATCTCATCCAGCGGCAGGTCGTTTGAAAACAGCACTTCGTGGACCGGGCGATTGTGCCCGGCGAGGTAGGCCACGAAACAATCGACCATTTCGGCATCTATGCCGATGCCGTCGATCATGGCGGCGACGTCGAACCAGTCGCGCGGGTGCTGGCGATCCAGTGCTGCAACTAGCTTGCTGCCATACAGTTCGGGAATGGCGAGGACCGGTAATTCCATCGCCGTGGTGAATAGATCGCGCGCCGAACTTACCAGGGCGCGCTGTGCCACCGGCAGGAGCGTTCCCCGGAAGACAAAATTCACCTCGACCTTGATCTGGTTGGCCTGATCTGCCACCAGCAATTTGGCCTCGTCACCGTGTTGTGTTTTACGGATTGAGGTTGAATAGCCCATGCGTTCCAGCTTGGCCTTGGCTGTCTGGAGATCATCACCGATCGCAATGAGGGCCTGATCACGCTCCATGGTGTGATCCGTGAAAACGACATCGATATCCACCGACAACCGGGGCAGGTCCTGCACGAAAAGGTTGAGCGCGGTGCCACCCTTCAGTGCAAAGCGCGGCGACTCGAAAATCACCGGTGCGACCGTGAGCAGCAGGCGGACGGCGTCGACGTATTGGCGATCCACTATTTCTTCAGGCTCAGCAGTTCGCCGCTGCGCGTGCGCAGCATCCAGCGACGGTCGCTGCCCATGCGCTGGCTGTGCGGGTGGACGATCTTCGCCCAGGGCAGTTCGAGTTCATCGGCAAACTGGCGCGCCAGCCGGACGACCTTGATGCGGGTGCAATGGGCGAGCAGGTTATCCAGCACGTCGGGGCGTGGATTGCGCAGGCTCTCGGTGAGGTTCCGGGCTTCTTCCACCGATTGATGCTTACCGACATTGCATAGCATTTCCAGCAGTGCGCGTTCTGGGACGGATACCGGTGGGCCAGTCGGGGTCTCGGGCAGCGTCTGTAGGCCGAAATCGGTGGGCAGGTCGGCATCGAACAGATGGGTGGTCTGGTAGCGGCAGGGATAGTGCGCCGTCAGCCAGACGGGAACGCGCACGGGCTGGTTACCCCAGAGCTCTAGTTGCTCGCGGGCAGCCAGGTTGTGCCGGACGCCACGCCAGGCAAGGGCCGTCTTGCCGCCGACATGGAACCCGGGGATGCGTCGTGCCAGATACGTCAGGCATCCATCCCGGCTTAACTGATCGCCGACAAGCAGATACACCCCACGCGACAAATGCTGTAGCCATCCGCTCTTGGCGAGGTAAGACGCCAGTTGCGGCGAGACGCCGTGCCCGGCCAGGGTGGAGGTCTCGACGGGCTCGCCGCGCGGCAGCGCCTCAAGCAGGCGTCGTATTGAACTATTGGATTGAGTTAAAGCCATATGCTAACTATGGCAAAAAATCAAATCAAACTCAAGTGAAATGATTGTGGAAAAGTTGATAGATATAGTTTGGCTTGAGTTTTGCTGAAGAACAATGCCGTGGGAAGAGAGGTAATTACCCCTGAATGAGGGTAATAGAGAGGGTAATTACGGGGGCGACTGCCGTTCCATCTGGCGGTGCCAGAAGTGGCAGGGGCGGCTGGCGGAGACCAAGCCGAACTTCAAAAACGGTCGCATCGAAGCCAGCACATATGGTGTGCACGGTGCATTGAAAGTGCCCAGCCCGACTTTGCCATAGCCAGAGAAAGGCAGTACATTGGCAAGGCCACGAAAACAGGATAGCGCCATGCCCCGTAATAAAAGCGAAACACTGTCCATTCGGACCACTGTGGAGATCAAAGACCTGATTCGCCAAGCTGCCGAGCGTGAGCATCGCTCCGTCGCCTCCATGGTCGAGGTGCTGGTCCTGTCTCATGCAGAGCAGTCCGGCCTGAAGGCCGCCGCCAAATCAAAAAAGACCAACAAGAAATGAACCGATGAGCGCCAGCGCCCTCCAGAATATTTCCAAAATCGAGGACAGCCTCTGGGAAGCTGCCGATCAACTGCGCGCCAACTCCAAGCTGACCAGCAGCGAATACTGCATGCCGGTGCTCGGGGTGATCTTCCTGCGCCACGCCACCAATCGCTACCAGGCTGCCTTGCAGGCTATCCAGGCCGATCAGGCTGCCGGCAAGATGCCCAAGCGTCCGCTGGTCAAGGGGGATTTCATCAAGCGCCGCGCGTTGATGCTGCCCGAAATCGCCCGCTACGACCATCTGCTCAAGCTGCCTTCCGGCGCCAACCTCGGCGCGGCCCTGGTCGACGCCATGAACGCCATCGAAGCCGACTTCGAGCCGCTGGTCAACCAGTTGCCCAAGGACTACGACCGCTTCGAGAACAAACTGCTCGAAGACCTGTTGCGCAACTTCGATTCGGCAGCCCTCCGCAATGCTAGCGGCGATGTCTTCGGACGCATCTACGAATACTTCCTGATGAAGTTCGCCATGCAAGGCGCGCAGGACAACGGCGAATTCTTCACGCCGCCTTCGCTGGTGCAGACCATCGTCAACGTCATCGAGCCCGACCATGGCGTGGTGTTCGATCCCGCCTGCGGTTCCGCCGGCATGTTCGTACAGTCCAGCCACTTCATCGAACACGAAGGCCTGGACACCATGCAGCGCGTCACCTTCTACGGCCAGGAAAAGACGGGCACCACCATCCGCCTGGCCAAGATGAATCTGGCCGTGCATGGGCTGGAAGGCGACATCCGTGAAGCCAACTCCTTCTACGACGACGTGCACCGCCTCCAGGATGGCCGCGCGTTGTGGGGCCACTGCGATTTCGTCATGGCCAATCCGCCGTTCAACGTGGACATGGTCGATGCCGAGCGCGTCAAGGACGACCGCCGCCTGCCCTTCGGCCTGCCCGGCGTGAACAAGGACAAGCGCGTCTCCAACGGCAACTATCTGTGGATTTCCTACTTCCACAGCTACCTGTCGGAGCAAGGTCGCGCCGGCTTCGTCATGTCTTCCCAGGCCAGCAGCGCCGGCCATGGCGAAAAGGAAGTCCGGCGCAAGCTGGTGGAAACCGGCGACGTGGATGTGATGATCGCCATCCGTTCCAACTTCTTCTACACACGAACGGTGCCCTGCGAACTGTGGCACTTCGACAAGAATAAGCCCCCTCTCCCTCAGGGAGAGGGCCGGGGTGAGGGTGGGGCACTGAACCAGAAGGGCAACGTTCTCATGCTCGACGCCCGCAACATCTACCGCAAGGTCACGCGCAAGATCTACGACTTCAGTCCCGAGCAGCAGGCCAACCTGACCGCCATCGTCTGGCTGTATCGCGGGCAACAACAACGCTTCCTCGGGCTGGTGCAGGACTACTGCACCCGACTCGCCGCCGAGAGCGCCGCCGTTGCCCTGGCGCTCACCAGCTTTGAGACTCAGCTCACCGCCAGCCGTGCACCTCTAGCCGAGTTCGCCGGTAGCGTCGCCGATCTCGATGCCGTCCCGACCGAGAAGCGGCAGCCCTTCGCCGCTGCCTTGGCCGAATGGACGGATGCCGCCAATGCCTATGTCACCGACCGCGCTGACCTGACGGCAGGGATCGCGACATTCTGCAAGAAATTAGTGGCGCCAACGCCTACCAATGACACTCAACTCACAGTGAGGCAAGCCTTCGATCCACTGGCCGATGCCGCACGCGGGCTCATCAAGCAGATCGACCTGCTCTACAAACTCGCCGCCCGCGCCGTGCAACTGGCGCAGGAACTGGCTGCGATTGAGGTCGCCAGCGAGTTCTTCGACCGCCGCGCCACCAGCAAGCTCATCAAACAACTGGATGAACAGCGCAAGGCCGCCGTCGAGCAACTCAAGGCCGCGATCTACCTCCACCGCCAGATCGCCTGGCTGCAAGACCGCTTCCCCAAGGCCGAAATGCAGGACGTGCCGGGCCTGTGCAAGGTTGTCAACCGCGCCGAGGTTGAAGCCGCCGACTGGAGCCTGACGCCGGGGCGCTATGTCGGCGTGGCTCCGCAAGAGGTGGATGAGGACTTCGACTTCGAGCAGACCCTACGCGATATCCATGTCGAACTGGCCGACCTGAACCGCGAGGCGGTGGAACTGGCAGCGAAGATTCAGGAGAACTTCGAGGAGTTGGGGGTATGAGGGCCGCACTAGAGCGCGTGTCAATCGAATCACTATGCGCAAACGTCACGAGTGGCGGAACACCTTCTCGTGCAGACCCCAGCTTATGGGAAGACGGTGTCATGCCTTGGTTCAAGACAGGCGAGTTGAAAGATTGGTACGTCTACGATGCAGAAGAGAAAATAGCAGCAAAGGCAATATCACAATCGTCAGCGAAGGTATTTCCGCCGAACACAGTTCTTATGGCGATGTATGGTGATGGAAAGACCATCACCAGTCTCGGTATCCTCCGCAATGAGGCAGCCACCAACCAGGCATGCTGCGCAATGATTGCGGACCCTACAAAATCCAACTTCCTCTATCTCTTTTACGCGCTTAAG
The DNA here is from genome assembly GCA_041665185.1 of Sterolibacterium sp. Taxonomy (GTDB): domain Bacteria; phylum Pseudomonadota; class Gammaproteobacteria; order Burkholderiales; family Rhodocyclaceae; genus JACRAR01. Next base: position 41,840 of record JBAYJH010000002.1, on the reverse strand, counting down.
TATCATCGCCATGAACTGTTGCAACTCGTTGTGGCTGGCGCCCAACGAAACTTGAGCGGCGGCATCATCCGCAAGTTCAAGATTCTCTGGTATCCACTTCCAGTACAGAATCGTATTGCTGATCTCCTTTCCGCCTACGACGACCTGATCGAAAACAACCGGCGGCGGATGGAATTGCTGGAGGAGTCAGCGCGGCTGCTTTACCGCGAGTGGTTCGTCCGCCTACGCTTCCCCGGATATGAACATACGCGCATCAGTGACAGCGTGCCGGATGGGTGGGAGCGGGTGCCGTTGGAAGGCGCGCTGGTATTGCAGCGTGGCTTCGATCTCCCCACGCAGGACAGACAGCAAGGAACGGTGCCGATTTACGGTTCGACTGGCATCCTCGGTTACCACGACAAAGCAAAAGCATCTGCGCCCGGCGTGGTGACTGGCCGAAGCGGCACGTTGGGCGAAGTGCAATATGTTGCCGAGGACTACTGGCCGCTCAATACGGCGCTCTGGGTCAAAGAGTTCAGGCGTGTGACGCCGTTGTTTGCTTTGTTCTTGCTGCGCGAGATGGACTTGAGGCAATACAACGGTGGGGCATCTGTTCCGACACTTGACCGTAAATCGGTGCATCGGGTAGAAGTATTGATTCCCTCGACTCTGCTGCTTCGATCATTCGATGAGTTGGCTGCTGACTTTTTCGCGCAGATCAAGAATCTCAACACTCAGAACCAAAAACTCCGCGCCGCCCGCGACCTGCTACTGCCGCGCTTGATGAGCGGGGATATTGCTGCATGAAGAATTACGCCATAATCTGACCTATGCTCTACGACCGTCAAAAAACTCTGCTCGCCTTGCTGGACGCCCTGGGCGGAAATGTCGGCAGCCTGGATTTCCAGAAGCTGTTGTTCCTCTATTGCCAAGACCTGCAACAGACGCCGAGCTATGAGTTCGTCCCTTACCGCTATGGCGGATTCTCTTTTACGTCCTACGCGGATAAGCGGCGGTTGATTGAAAGTGGACTCCTAGCCGATGAGGAACGCGCCTGGAAGTTGACCAAGGCGGGTCGCGCTGCGACATCTGTAATACCGGCTGTACGGCAAAAAATCGGGCGATTCGTGCAGCACTATGAAGGTTTGCGTGACGATGCCTTGGTGACCGAGGCTTATCGCCGCCATCCGTATTACGCCATCCGCAGCGAGATGGCCGAGCGATTGCTGGCGAATGAGCCGCAGAGCATGGCGGCAGTGCTGGCGGCGCGTCCGAAGCCGGGCAAGCCAGGCGTATGCACGATCGGTTACGAGGGGCGTAGTTTGGAGGGATATTTGAACCGGTTGATCTCGACTGGCGTGACCCTGCTCTGCGATGTGCGGCGGAACCCACTGAGCCGCAAGTACGGTTTCTCCAAGGGAACACTGGCGAAGGGATGCGAAGGCGTGGGCATCCGCTACGAACACTTGCCGGAACTAGGCATCGCCTCGGAGGAGCGCCGCGAGCTTGAGACTCAGGCGGACTACGATGCCTTGTTCGCGGTGTACCGGCGCGATACTTTACCGCAGCAAGCCAGGGCGCTGGCGCAGATTCAGCAGTGGGTCAATCAAGGCGAGCGTGTCGCATTGACCTGCTTCGAGGCGCTGCCGCAGCAATGCCACCGCCATTGTGTAGCCGATGCACTGCAACACCAGTTCGGCAAAGCGTTTGCACCACTGCACCTGTGACGCAGGCCTATGGCGAGGGAGCGTGTCCTGATTACCGTCAAGACCTACCCGACGCTGTCGCGGAAGTATGGCGAGACGGTGTGCACCGCCGGGGTGCGTGAAGACGGTACATGGGTCCGTATTTACCCTGTTCCGTTTCGTCGACTCGATGAAGCAGAGCAGTATCACAAGTTCGACTGGCTGGAGTGTGCGTTGGTGAAGAACCGTTCCGATCCCCGGCCCGAATCTTATAGCCCATCAGATCCGAAACAACTTTGCGCGGTCAGCCATATGGATACGGCGCACAACTGGCGGGAACGGCGGCGATTGTTGCTGGATACCGTCAAGGTCTATACACGATTAGAGGAACTCATCGCCGGAGCAAAGGCTAACAAAATGTCGCTGGCGGTATTCAGGCCGACGAAGATCAAGGCCTTTGTGTGGGAGGAAGAGGAGCGGAATTGGGATCCGGATAAAGTCGCCGAGATTCGGAACCGCACGCAGCAGACAGAGCTATTTGCGGAAGAAGCCTGGCGTGAGACGTTCAAAGTGATTCCGAAACTGCCCTTCAGCTTTTCCTACCGATTCGAGGACGCCGATGGACGAAATAGCGAGTTGCAAGTGCTCGACTGGGAGGCTGGTGCGCTGTATTGGAACTGTCTGCGCAGTTGTAACGGGGATGAGTTTGCAGCGTTAAAGAAGGTGCGTGCGAAATACTTCGATGAATTCTGTCGGCGCGATTTGCATTTCTTTCTCGGTACCACGCAACAGTTTCATCAGGTAGCACCGAATCCGTGGGTGATCATTGGCGTTCTTCCTATTCCTCACGAGCCGCAGATGGACTTGCTTTAATGCAATTTCAATGATCTCCGATGATGAGGCCACTGCATGAGTGAGCAAAAAAAGATCGTCATCATCGCGGGCCCAAACGGTGCGGGCAAGACAACCTTCGCCCGCGAATTTCTGCCTAACGAGGCTGGCTGCCCGGTGTTCGTCAATGCCGACCTGATTGCGGCCGGTATCGCTCCGTTTCAACCAGAGACCGTAGCGTTTCGCGCCGGCCGTCTGATGCTGGAAGAAATTGCCCACCATGCCGCCGAGGGCCGCAGCTTCGCTTTCGAGACCACGCTGTCAGGTCTCACCTATGCCCGGATGATCGACTGCTGGCGGACGGACGGATATGTTGTGAAACTGGTATTCCTGTCTTTGCCAACCGTCGATGACGCCATCGCTCGTGTGGCAATGCGGGTTCGACAGGGAGGTCACGATGTTCCACCAGAAATTATTCGCCGGCGCTTTGAAGCAGGCTTGATCCATTTCCGCGAAACATACCGTTCCCGTGTCGACTATTGGCAACTGTTGGACAATAGCGAGAAGAGTTCCCGTCTGATAGAGGAAGGAATTAATCCATGAGCACAACCCAGACCACGCTCCCTGTTTCCACGTTACCCGATGCCGACATGCAGGCGGTTCCAGCCGCCTTGGCCCGCGCCGCGCAACGGGCAAGGGAGATTGCTGCCAGCACCGGGACACCCCTCGTCATTAGACAAAATGGCAAGCTCGTCGAAGAGATGATCCCACCAAGCGAAGAGGATCACCGATTGGCTCATCCCTGAAGAAGTACATCTGGCTATGGCGCCCGCTATCGGCTGGTGGTTGAGAAATGAGCAGTTTTCATTTGGCTCAAATGCGACGCAATCGGGACTACGGTTTGGCTGGATTGAGCCAATTGTCCGATAGCGTTTGGATAACGTACTACTTATTCAAGAGTTTTTTCATTGTCATGCATGGCGAATGAGCCAAATTCGAGCCAATAGACTGCGCTAAAGCGACGCATGGCCTACACCGACATCAACAGCGAAGACCGTCTGGTTCAGACGACTTTTGCCTCCCACCTCGAAAAGACGCTGGGCTGGGAGAGTGTCTATGCCTGGAACCAGGAAAGCTTTGGCCCGGCCGGTACGCTGGGGCGCGGAAGCGAGCGCGAGGTGGTGTTGGTCCGTGATCTGTGGGCGGCTCTGGCGAGACTCAACCCCGCTTTGCCGGAGGCAGCGATCAATGAGGCGGTGGTCAAGCTGACCCACCACGACTATTCGCGCTCGCTGCTCCAGCACAATCAGGCGTTCTACAAGCTGATCCGCGATGGCGTGCCGGTGAGCTACCGCGACGCGCAGGGGGCGGGTTTGGGTCAGATCAGGCATGCGCAGGCCAGGGTGATCGATTTCCGCGAGCCCGCCAACAATCGCTTTCTGGCGGTGCGCGAACTCAAGATCACCGGGTTGCGCACGCCCAACTACAACCGCCGCGCCGATCTGGTCTGCTTCGTCAATGGTCTGCCGCTGGTGTTCATCGAACTGAAGGCGGTCTACAAGAATATCCGCGCCGGCTTCGACGGTAATCTGCGCGACTATCTGGACGAGAACGTCATCGCCCATGCCTTTCACCACAACGCATTGCTGATCGTCAGCAATGGCGACAACGCCCGCTATGGCTCGATCACCAGCGCATGGGAACACTTCGGCGAATGGAAGCGTTTGGACGAACGGGACAAGGGCAGCGTGGCGGCCGAGGTATTGCTCAACGGCATGCTGGCCAAGGAGCGGCTGCTGGACATCGTCGAGAACTTCATTCTGTTCGACGCCAGCAAGACCGGGCCGGTGCGCAAGGTGGTGGCGCGCAACCACCAGTTGCTCGGGGTGAATCGGGCGGTGGCGGCGGTGGTGCGGCAAGAAGAGCTCAAGCGCCAGTTCCCGCCCGGTGAGCGGCTGAGGCATCGCGTGATCGAGTTGCCCTTGCCGAACATGGACCGCGCGGCCAATGAGCCGGCGGCGGCTTACCCCAAGGCGGCGCAGCCGCCCGCGCCAGCCTACTTGGGAGAAGGTCTTCCCGAGCCCGCACCCCGCACCTTGCAGATCATCGAGCGGGCGCATCCCGACCTTGGACGCCTGGGCGTGGTGTGGCACACCCAGGGCAGCCGCAAGTCGTATTCCATGGCCTTCTTCGCCGAGAAGGTGCGGCGCACGGTCGAGGGCAATTTCACCTTTCTGCTGATGACCGATCGCGATGATCTGGACAGCCAGATCTACAAGACCTTCGTCGGTTGCGGCGTGGCGGACGACCAGACGCCGCGCGCGGGTTCGGGCAGGGAACTGGAGCAACTGCTGAAGCAGAATCACCGCTATGTCTTCAGCCTGATTCACAAGTTCAACCAGGACGTGCAACCGGGCGAGCCTTACAGCGAACGCGACGACATCATCGTGATCTCGGACGAGGCGCACCGCACCCAGGCTGGCAAGCTGGCGCGCAACATGCGCCTCGCGCTGCCCAACGCGGCCTTCATCGGCTTCACCGGCACGCCGCTGTTCAAGAACGACGAGCTGACCAAGCGCATCTTTGGCGATTACGTTTCCCGCTACGACTTCAAGCGCAGCGAGGAAGATGGCGCGACGGTGAAGCTGGTCTACGAGAACCGGGGCGAGAAGCTGGGGCTGGCGCGGCTGGATTTGAACGAGAAGATCGCCAACGCCGTCGATGCCGCCGACCTTGATCCGGACCAGACAGCGCTCATGGAAAGACTGCTGGGCAAGGATTACGAGGTGATTACTGCCGACGAGCGGCTGGAGAAACTCGCTGCGGATTTTGTCGAGCATTGCAGCACAAGATGGGAAGCAGGGAAATCGATGCTGGTGTGCATCGACAAGCTCACCTGTGCCCGCATGCTGATGCTGATCGAGCCGAAATGGAAGGCGAAGGCGGCTTCGGTGAGGGCTGAAGCCGATGCAAAGCCAGCCGAAATAGCCGCCGCGCTGGATGATGAAACTCGGCAACATCTTCGTGCCCAGCGCGACCGCTTGCTGGCGAAAGCTGCGTGGCTTGATGAGGCCATCATCGAGATCATCATCAGCGAGGCGCAGAACGAAGTCGCCGACTTCAAGAAGTGGGGCTTCGACATAATTCCACACCGCGCCCGCATGAAGTTGGGTTTCGAGACGCCGGACGGCAAGCGCGTGGATGTGGAGTCGGCGTTCAAGAATCCACAACATCCATTCCGCGTGGCGATTGTCTGCGCCATGTGGTTGACGGGCTTCGATGTCGAATGCCTGGCTACGCTCTATATCGACAAGCCGATGCGGGCGCATACCTTGATGCAGGCCATCGCCCGTGCAAACCGGCGCTATCCAGGGAAGGACTTCGGCCTGATCGTCGATTACAACGGCATGCTCAAAAGCCTGCGCGAAGCCCTCGCGCAATATGCTCTTGGCGATGACGCCGGTGAGGATGAAATCGTAGCCCCGCTGGAGGAGCGCGTGGCCGCCTTGGCAGAGGCCGTCGAAGCCACCGAGGCGCATCTGCGCGGATTGGGATTCGAGCCGACGGCGCTGATTGGCGCCAAGGGTTTTACACGAATCCAGGAGCTGGCGGATGCAGTCGATGCGGTCTATACCAATGAGGAATCCAAGCGCCGTTTCGAGATTCTGGCCAGGGTGGTATTCAGCCGTTTCAAGGCGCTGCTGGTGGAGCCGTCGGCTTTGATGTACGCCGAGCGCCACGACAACATCGAGGCGATCTACAAGAAGCTTACCGAACGCCGTGACACGGCCGACGTGAGCGCGCTGCTCAAGGTGCTGCATCGCATCGTCAATCAGGCGATTGCCACCCAGGCGCCAGGCGCGGATCAGGCAAAGGGGCTGACGGTTGATCTCTCGCAGATCAACATGGAAAAGTTGCGCGAGGAATTCGGCAGACGAGTGAAGCACAAGGCGACCGTGATCGAGGACATACGCGAGATCGTGGAGAAAAAGTTGGCGCAGATGCTGGCCAACAATCTGCTGCGCATGAATTACGAGAAGAAGTACCAGGAGGTAATTGCAGCCTACAACGCCGACAAGGACCGGGCTACCGTGGAGGATACCTTCGCCAGGTTATTGGATTTGGCCAACAGTCTGGATGCGGAGCAACGCCGAGCGGTCGAATTGGGACTTACCGAGGAGCAGTTGGCGCTGTTCGATTTGCTCGGGAAGGAATCACTGAGCGGAACGGAGCGCGAGAAGATCAAGCAGGAGAGTCGCAACCTGCTTGCCGATCTAAGGCGCTTGATTGCCCCGCTGGAGCAATGGACTGAAAAGGAACAGACGCAGGCCGAGGTCGAAGTATTTATCCTCGATCACGTCTATCAAGCTCTTCCGGAGCCGCCCTACACGGCCGAGGACAAGAAGGAGGTCGCCGAGCTCGTCTATCGCCATATCTGGCAGCAAAGCGCGAGCGGCTTGTTCGCTTCGGAATGAAGATATCTGGCCAGAACCATGCTCGATGACCTGATCTCACAAGTTACTCTCGAAGACCTTGCGGGATCCACCGCCTTCCTGCGCGGGGAAGAATACTTTTCCATCGGCGCCGTCGGACGCCTTCGCGCCACCGATGATAAAGTTGCCGCCAAGGTCGAAGGCACCGAGACCTACCAGGTTGAGTTGTGGGATGACGATGGCGAGTTGGCTTACGACTGCACCTGTCCGCGCGCAGCAGACGGCTATTTCTGCAAGCACTGTGTCGCCGTAGGGCTGGCGTGGCTGGCAGAGCAGGCAGCGGAAACCAAACCCAAGTCAAAAGGGGGCAAGGCCAAGCGGCGCGATCCGTGGCGCGGCATCAAGGAGTATCTGACTGCGCAAGCACCGGAAACCCTGATCGAGCTGTTGTTGGACGTGGCCCAGCGCGACGACCGGCTGTACCAGTCGCTATTGCTCAAGGCCGAGCGCACGGGCGGTGGCGGCAACGTGGCCAAGGCGTACCAAAGGGCCATCGACGGCGCGACGCGCATCCATGGCTTTGTCGATTGGCGCGAGGCGGGCACCTTCGCCGGCAATATCGATCAGGTGGCGGAATCGCTCGCGGAGCTGCTGAAACCCGATACCGCGGCGACCCTCGTGGAACTGGCCGAATACGCCATTGAGCGCGTCGAGAATGCGCTGGAGCAAATCGATGACTCGAACGGCACGGTCAGCGGTACGGTCTATGGCCTGGGCGAATTGCACCAGAAAGCCTGCGCCATGGCACGGCCTGAACCCATAGGGCTGGCCGAACGTCTTTTCCACCTCGAAACCACCCTGCCGTTCAATGTGTGCAGCTTCGACGCCGCCACCTATCGCAATGTCCTCGGAAAGGAAGGCTTGCGCCGCTACCGCGAACTGGCCGAGGCGGAGTGGCGCAAGATCAAGCCACGCGACAGCAAGGACGGCCACGACGGCAATCGATATCGCATTACCCGCATCATGGAGCAACTGGCCGAGGCGAGCGGCGATGCCGAGGAACTGGTGGCGATCAAGTCGCGTGATCTTTCGTCCGGTTACCGCTATCTTGAGATCGCCGAGATATTGACCAAGGCCAGGCAGCGGGACAAGGCGCTGGAGTGGGCGGAGCGGGGCCTGAAGGCGTTTCCCGAACGTCCCGACAACCGCCTGCGCGATTTCCTGGTGGCGGCCTACCTCAAGCGCAAGCGCAGTGACGAGGCCCTGCAACTGACCTGGATACAGTTCGAGGAACGCCCGGGTCTCGAACACTACATGAAGCTGCACGATGTGGCCGGCAAACTCGATCGCTGGCCGGAACAGCGTATTCGAGCGCTGGCACAGCTTGCCGAGGTCATTGCGCGCGAGGCCGCGACAACAAGCCGGTGGAAGCCGAAACCTTCGACGCCAAATTACTCGTTGCGGGTGGAAATTGCCCTATGGGAGCAGGATCTGGATGCAGCCTGGTCGGCCGCGCACCAAGGCATCTGCGATCGCAGCCTGCTGATCGCGCTGGCCGGAAAGCTCGAGTCCGGGCACCCAGGCGACGCGATCGGCCTCTACCGCCGCGTCGTGCCGCTCATTGTCGAGGAGACCAAAAACGCAGCTTACAACGAAGCGATCAAACTGATCCGCAAAGTAGGTGGCTTGATGAATACCCAGAAACAGCCAGCGCAGTTCGGCGATTACTTAGCCGAGTTGCGCGTGCAGTTCAAGCCGAAACGGAATTTCATCAAGCTGTTGGATGGCGTCGCGCGCTCGGCCGCTGGCGCGAAATCGGCCTTGTAAGACCTGTTCATTGAAAGGATAAGACCATGCAACATTTCCGCACGTCGCGTGACGATGATCCGGTCATCGGCTTCGGTCGCCCGGTTGCCCCGCCGGGCAAAGCACGCACGGCCCACCGGCAATTCGCATTGAGGCGCTGACATGGGCACTGCAGACAAACCGCCGCGCGAGCCGGACAGCGGCGCCGCGCAGATGCTGGAAAGCCTGGCGGCCTCGGCCGGCGCGGCCGCCGGCGAGCATGTGTGGATCGACGTGATTCAGAAGATGGACGAGGTCTATCACGACCTGCTCGAATACGAAGTCGCGCTCGAAGACAAGAACGCCGCGCTGGAGGAGTCGCAGCAGTTCATCACCAGCGTGCTGATGTCGATGTCGGATATCCTGATCGTCTGCAACCGCGCCGGCATCATCGAGGACGTCAATCAGTCGCTGCTGGCGCTGACCGGCAAGACCGAGGCTGAAATGAAGGGCCAGGCGATATTCGACCTGCTGGCCGATGAGCCGTCGCGCCAGCAGATGCAGCACTATTTTGCCGGCCACGGCGGCGAGACCCTGCACGATTTCGAACTGCAATTGTCCACCGCGTCCGGCGGCAGCGTGCCGGTATCGGTGAACTGCACGCCGCGCTACAGCGGCGTCGGCAAGCTGCTCGGCATGGTCGTCACCGGCCGGCCGGTGGGCGAATTGCGCCGCGCCTACAAGGCTCTGCGCCAGACGCATGAAGAACTCAAGCGTACCCAGCAGCAGTTGCTGCATTCGGAGAAGATGGCCTCGCTCGGCCGCCTGGTCGCCGGTGTCGCCCATGAACTCAACAACCCGATCAGCTTCGTTCTCGGCAACGTGATCGCCCTCAAACGCTATGCGGAACGCCTGCACCGCTATCTCGACGCCGTGCATTGCGCGTTGCCGGACAGCGAGATCTCGAAGCTGCGCCAGGACCTGCGCATCGACCGCATCGTCGAGGATCTGCCGCCGCTGATCGAAGGCACCGTCGAAGGCGCCGAGCGCACCCGCGACATCGTCGACAGCCTCAAGCGTTTTTCAGCCATCGACCGCGACGAGCAGGTGAGCTTCGACCTGGTGGGCGTGGTCGAGCGCGCCGTGCATTGGGTGACCAAGGTCGGCAACGACAAGTTCCGTGTCGACCTGAAACTGCCCGAGCATCTGCCGATGGTCGGCTCGCCGGGACAGATGCAGCAGGTGGTGATGAACCTGGTGCAGAACGCCTGTGACGCCACCGCCGAGTGCGCCGATGCACGCCTGACCATCAGCGGGCGCATCGAAGGCGACAGCATGCTGCTGGGCTTCTATGACAACGGACCGGGCATCGGCGTGGCGAATCTGCCGCACGTCTTCGACCCCTTCTTCACCACCAAGCCGGTCGGCAAGGGGACCGGGCTGGGACTGGCGATCAGCTACGGCATCGTCGAACGCCACGGCGGCCATCTCGCCGCCGACAACCATGCCGAGGGGGGCGCGGTGTTCCTGCTTACTTTGCCGTTGGCTAAGTAAGCGCCAGGATCGGCTTTACCGAAACACGACCGTTTTCGTGCCGTGCACCAGCACGCGGTCTTCCAGGTGGTAACGCAGACCACGCGCCAGCACCGCTTTCTCGATATCCTTGCCGTAACGCACCATGTCGTCGACCGAATCGGAATGGTCGATGCGGATCACGTCCTGCTCGATGATCGGCCCCTGGTCGAGATCGGCAGTGACGTAATGGCAGGTGGCGCCGATCAGCTTGACGCCGCGCTGATAGGCCTGATGATAGGGTTTGGCGCCGACGAAGCTGGGCAGGAAGCTGTGGTGGATGTTGATGATGCGGCCCGGATAGGCGGCGCAAAGCTGCGGCGAAAGTATCTGCATGTAACGCGCCAGCACCATGGCATCACCCCGCGCGGCATCGAACAGGCGGGCGATTTCGGCATAGGCGGCGTCTTTTCCGGCGGACTCGACGGGCACATGGTGGAAGGGAATGCCGTGCCACTCGACGAAGCCCTTGAGCGTGTCGTGGTTCGAGATGACGCAGGGAATCTCGATGTCGAGCTCCTTCGACTGCCAGCGCGCCAGCAGGTCGTACAGGCAATGTTCCTGCTTCGACACCAGGATCACCACGCGCTTCTTGCGGGCGCTGTCGCTGAGCGTCCACTCCATGGCCAGTTCGGCGGCGATCGGCTGGAAGCGGCGGCGGAACTCGGCGATGTCGAAGGGCAGCGAGTCGGCCTTGACCTCGATACGCATGAAATAGCGGCTCGGCCCACCCTCCGGCGTATCGGCGTGGTAGCTCGATTCGAGGATCCAGCCCTGGTGTTCGGCAATGAAGCCGGCGACCCGGGCAATGATGCCGACGCGGTCCGGGCAGGACGCGGCCAGGGTGTAGAAACGTTCGCCGTGCATCAGATACGCTCGCTGGCGCTCCGGATCTGTGCGTCGAGTTCGGCGTAGTTCATGGTGACCGGATATTGCGGGAATTCGCGGATGACGTTCTCCGGCGGGCGGAACAGGATGCCGGCATGCGCTTCGCCGAGCATGGCCGTGTCGTTGTAGGAATCGCCGGCGGCGATGACCTTGAAATTGAGCTGCCGGAAACGCTTGACCGCCTCGCGTTTCTGCTCCGGCATGCGCAGGTGGTAGTTGACCACGAAGCCCTGGCTGTCGGTTTCCAGCTGGTGGCAGAACAGGGTCGGCATGCCCAGTTGCTGCATCAGCGGCATGGCGAATTGGTAAAAGGTGTCGGACAGGATGATGACCTGAAAGCGCAGGCGCAAATCGTCGAGGAATTCCTTGGCGCCGGCCATCGGGCCCATCGCCGCGATCACCTTCTGGATGTCCGGCAGGCCGAGCTTGTGTTGCGCCAGCAGGGCCAGCCGGCCCTTCATCAGTTTGTCGTAGTCCGGTTCGTCGCGGGTGGTGCGGCGCAACTCCGGGATGCCGGTGCGTTGGGAAAACTCGATCCAGATTTCCGGAACAAGCACACCTTCGAGGTCGAGGCAGACGAGTTGCACGTAGAACTCCCTGAACAAAAGGGGGAATTGTACCTGCTTCGCAGCATCCGGCGCCGCCGGGGAAACTGCCGGCGGTCTGTGACAGAGGCGGGGACAAAGACTACAATGTCAGTGTGATCGACGCTTCCATCCCCGTCTGCCTAACCCATCACTTCCTCATAGCCATGCCCGCCATGGCCGATCCCAGTTTTTCGCGTTCCCTGACCTATATCTGCGAGCACAACGAGCAGGGCGCGCTGGGCATCATCGTCAATCGTCCCATCGACATGGATGTCGCCACGCTGTTGGAGCGCGTCAATATTCCCTTCAACGCCGATGCCGGGGGGGCCGCCATCGGTGCCATGCCGGTGTATTTCGGCGGCCCGGTGCAGACCGACCGCGGCTTCGTTCTGCACCGTCCGGCCGGCCACTGGCAATCGACGCTGGTCGTCAAGGACGACATCGGCCTGACCAGCACCCGCGATATCCTGCTCGAAATGGCCGCCAACGGCGTGCCGTCGGAGATCCTGGTGACTCTGGGATACGCCGGCTGGTCAGCCGGGCAGATCGAATGGGAGCTGTCGCAGAACGCCTGGCTGACCGTCGCCGCCGATCCGCAGATTCTCTTCGAACTGCCGCCGGAAGAGCGCCTGGTGGCGGCAATGCAGCTCCTCGGCGTGGATTTCGCCAACCTTTCCGAAGTGGCGGGACATGCCTGAAGGCCTGGTCCTGGCCTTCGACTTCGGCCTCAAGCGCATCGGCGTGGCCATCGGCGAAAGCCTGCTGGGGCAGGCGCGGGCGCTCACCGCCATCGCCGCCGAGGCCAGCGACGCGCGTTTCGCCGCGATCGCCGAGTTGATCGCCGAATGGCAGCCGGCGCGCCTAGTGGTCGGCCTGCCGCAGTCCATGGATGGCGGCGAGCATGCCATGAGCGCGCGCTGCCGCCGTTTTGCCCACCAGCTCGAAGGCCGTTTCGGCCTGCCGGTCAGCCTGGTCGACGAACGCCTGAGTTCCGCCGAGGCCGAACGCCGCCTGGCCGATGCCGGCCTGGATTGGCGGGCACGCAAGCAGCAGGTCGATGCCGCCGCCGCCCAAATCATTTTGCAGGATTATTTCGATGCCCAAAACACCGCCCAAATCGCCGCCGAATCGACCGAAACTGCCTGAGGCCGAAGCCTTGCTCGCCATCCTCGTGGCGGCGATGCGGCCGCACGCCGGGCCGGCCATGGCCCTGGTCGGCATCCGCACCGGCGGGGTGTGGCTGGCCGAGCGCCTGCATGCGGCACTCGGCTTGAGCGTGCCGCTGGGCAGCATCGACGTCTCGTTCCATCGCGACGACTACGGCCGCAAGGGCTTGCACCCCGGCGCCAAGGGCTCCTCGATTCCCTTCGATGTCGCCGCCGCGGAAATCGTCATCGTCGATGACGTGCTCAACACCGGACGCACCATCCGCGCCGCCATGAACGAGCTGTACGACTACGGCCGCCCCGCCCGCATCGACCTGGCCGTGCTGGTCGACCGCGGCGGGCGCGAGCTGCCGATCTGCGCCCGCTACTGCGCCCACACCCTCGCCGAACCGCTGCCAGCCTCGCAGGAGCTGGTGCTGGCGCGCGCCGGCGACGATCCGCTTTCCCTTCTCAGTCTCCAGCTCAAGGACCGGCCGGATGAATAATAATCCGCACAATTTGCAACTGAACGAGCACGGCGAACTGCAACACCTGCTCACCATCGACGGTCTGCCGCGTGACATCATCACCCGCATCCTCGATACCGCCGCGCCGTTCACCGAAGTCGCCGAGCGCGAGGTGAAGAAGCTGCCGCTGCTGCGCGGCAAGAGCGTCTTCAACCTGTTCTTCGAGAATTCGACGCGCACCCGCACCACTTTCGAGATCGCCGCCAAGCGGCTTTCCGCCGACGTCATCAACCTCAATATCAACACCTCCAGCACCACCAAGGGCGAGACCCTGCTGGATACCGTGGATAACCTGGTGGCGATGCAGGCCGACATGTTCGTGGTGCGCCACGCGGCCAGCGGCGCCCCCCACCTGATCGCTGCGCACCTGGCCAACATCGGCAACCGGCACATCCACGTCGTCAATGCCGGCGACGGCCGCCATGCGCACCCGACGCAGGGCTTGCTCGACATGTACACCATCCGCCACTACAAGAAGGATTTCTCGCAATTGACCGTGGCCATCGTCGGCGACATCCTCCACTCGCGCGTGGCGCGTTCGCAGATCCACGCGCTGACCGCGCTGGGCGTGCCGGAGATCCGGGTAATCGCCCCCAAGACGCTGCTGCCTTCCGCCGTCGAAAGCCTCGGCGTGCGGGTCTTCCACGACATGCTGGAGGGCCTGCGCGGCGTCGATGTGGTGATGACCCTGCGCCTGCAAAACGAGCGCATGCAGGGCGCGCTGCTGCCCAGCCCGCAGGAGTTCTACAAATCCTACGGCCTGACGCCGGAGAAACTGCAACACGCCAAGCCCGATGCGATCGTCATGCACCCCGGGCCGATGAACCGCGGCGTGGAAATCGATTCGGTGGTCGCCGACGGCGCCCATGCGGTGATCCTGCCCCAGGTCACCTTCGGCATAGCCGTGCGCATGGCGGTGATGAGTATGCTGGCGGGGGGTTGAGGGAACCATGAAAATTCACATCCAGAACGGCCGCGTCATCGATCCGGCCAACGGCGTCGACCGCCTGGCCGACGTGTTCATCGCCCGCGGCCGCATCGTCGGGGTGGGTTCGGCACCGCCGGACTTCGAGACCAGCGGCATCGTCGACGCCACCGGCTGCATCGTCTGCCCCGGCCTGGTCGATCTGGCCGCGCGCCTGCGCGAGCCGGGCTACGAATACCGCGCCACCCTCGAATCGGAAATGGCCGCCGCCGCCGCCGGCGGCGTCACCAGCCTGGCGATCCCGCCGGACACCGACCCGCCGCTGGACGAACCCGGTCTGGTCGAGATGCTCAAGCACCGCGCCCGCCTGCCGGAATTCGCCCATGTCTATCCGGTCGGCGCCCTGACCCTCAAGCTCGGCGGCGAACACCTCACCGAGATGGCCGAGTTGGCCGAGGCCGGCTGCGTCGCTTTCGGCCAGGCCAACACCGCCATCGTCGATACCCAGGTGCTGCTGCGCGCCATGCAGTACGCGGCGACCTTTGGCTTCCCGGTGTGGCTACAGGCGCAGGACCCGTTCCTGGCGAGGAACGGCGTCGCCCACGACGGCGAAGTCGCCGGCCGGCTGGGCCTCACCGGCATCCCGGTGGCGGCCGAGACCATCGCCCTGACCACCATCCTGCAACTGGCCCGCGAGACCGGCGCGCAGGTGCATCTGACCCGCATCTCCAGCGCCGCCGGCCTGGAAATCATCGCCGCCGCGCGGCGCTCCGGCATCGCCGTGAGCTGCGACGTGTCCGCCCATCACCTGCACCTGTGCGAGCGCGACATCGGCAACTTCGATTCGCACGCCCGCCTGGCGCCGCCGCTGCGCGCCGAAGCGGACCGCGAAGCGCTGCGCCGCGGCCTGGCCGACGGCACCATCAATGCCCTGTGTTCCGACCACACGCCGGTGGACGACGATGCCAAGCAGATGCCCTTCGACGACGCCGAAGCCGGCGCCACCGGCCTCGAGTTGCTGCTGCCGCTGACGCTGAAGTGGGCCGCCGAAATGAAAGTTCCCTTGCCGCAGGCGCTGGCGAAAGTCACTTCCGAGCCGGCACGCATCCTCGGCATCGAGGCCGGCACCCTGTCGCCCGGCGCCCCGGCCGACATCTGCGTCTTCGACCCGCAGGCGAGCTTCCAGGTCAGCCGCGAGTCGCTGAAGAGCCAGGGCAAGAACACGCCTTTCCTCGGCATGCAACTGCCCGGCCGGGTGCGCTACACCTTGATCGACGGACACCTGGCCTACTCGACCGCGTTCGCCTGAGCAGCCGCAGGCCGTCCGCCATGTTTGAGACGGTCATCGTCATCGACTTCGAAACCACCGGGCTGTCGCCCGAGCAGGGCGCGCGGGCCACCGAAGTGGCCGCCGTGCTGGTCGCCGACGGCGCCATCGTCGATCGCTACCAGAGCCTGATGAATGCCGGCGTCCCCATTCCGCCGTTCATCGAGCAACTCACCGGCATCAGCAACCGCATGGTCCGTGAGGCGCCGACGGCGGGCAGGGTGATGGCCGAACTCGCCGACTTCATCGGCGAGACCCCGCTGGTGGCGCACAACGCCGCCTTCGACCGGAAATTCCTGCAAGCCGAGCTGCAACGCATCGGCCTGCCGCAACGGGCGACCATGCTGTGCTCGATGCGCATGGCGCGGCGCATCTACCCGGATGCACCGAATCACCAACTGGCGACGCTGGTGCGCCACGCGCGCGTCACCGAGACCGGCGCCTACCACCGCGCCCTGGCGGATGCCGAGATGACGGCGGGCCTGTGGCTGAGGATGCATGAGGCGCTGGAGGAAACCTTCAATCTGCGCAGCGTGCCCTTGGATCTCCTGGAGAGAATCCAGAGCGCGCCGTGCAACGGGCTGAGAGGATGCGTCGAAGCCTATCGGCGGTCTTGTTGATGGAATTAACTGATTAGCCGCCCCGCGGCTTGCAAGACTTCGTCCCGGCGTTGCTCCATGAGTTGCCCCATTGCCGCGTTGTACCTTAAAAGAACTTCAGGTGGCGCCGTCTCCGGGCGACCCGCGTTGAACGGAGGCGCAGGAGCGTATTCCAATCCCAATTGAATGGCCTGCGCCGTTGTATCGCCCGCTATTTCCGCGAGTATCGTCAGCGCAAAGTCTATTCCCGCGGTGACGCCGCCGCCGGTAATCACGTT
Organism: Sterolibacterium sp.; assembly: GCA_041665185.1. Taxonomy (GTDB): domain Bacteria; phylum Pseudomonadota; class Gammaproteobacteria; order Burkholderiales; family Rhodocyclaceae; genus JACRAR01. The sequence goes on along the minus strand of JBAYJH010000002.1, from coordinate 25,279 downwards.
GCCGTCGCGCACGACGCGGCCAGGGTCCGGCGTGGCGCCATAAATCCTCAGCAGGTCTCGCCACGCCCAATGGCATGCCGCACGCTTGCCTTTCAGAAATCCTGCCGCGCCGAGGATCAAAGAGCCCGTGCAAACCGAAGTTACATATTGCGCACCTGAGCCAAGGCGTTTGAGTTCGCGAATGAATTCTTCGTCGAGCCCGACGCGCGTTGCGTTCAAGCCACCTGGAACGCAAATTAGATCACAGCTTGCTACGTCGGCCAACCGGTGTGTATTTGCAAATGCCAGACCATCGGCGGCGACGGTTCCGCCATCGACGCTGGCAACCAGCGTCTCGCTGTTAGGCGTGCGGCTCAGGAACTGGTGGGGGCCGGTGAAATCCAGATGGGTCATTCCCGGATAGACGGCAAACACGATGCGAAACGGTGTTTCAGGCACTTTCGACTCCTCGGCGGGTTATCTGGCATGCGATTATTGGCTTGAGCCGACTTGGCGGCAATGACATAATTCCATCATTTACAGCCATGAAACGCACAGTCGCCTTTCTCATCTTCGACCAGTTCCAACTGCTGGACGCAGCCGGGCCGATTGCGGCATTCGAAATGCCCATGCGGGGCATGACACCCACGCCCTACACCATCAAAGTGTTGTCTCGAGACGGCGGCGCGGTCGTCAGTTCCTCGACCGCCGCGATGTACTCCGAACCGATGGGCGCCGCAAGGGCGATAGACACCCTGATCGTCGCCGGCGGCGACGGTACTCGGGAAGCCGCTCGCTGTGGCGAAACACTGGCTTTCATTCGCAAGCAGGCAAAGCGTGTTCGCCGAATTTGCAGCGTGTGTTCCGGGGCCTACATCCTGGCTGCGGCAGGGCTACTGGACGGTCGTCGCGCCACGACGCACTGGAGCCGATCCAACGACTTCGCGAGGCGGTTTCCAAGAGTGCGGCTTCAACCCGACAAGATATTTACGCAGGACGGCCATATCTGGACATCGGCCGGAATCACGGCCGGCATCGACATGGCATTGGCATTGATCGGCGACGATCTTGGGGAACCGGTATCCAAGCGCGCCGCGCAACAGTTGGTCGTCTATCACCGCCGCAGTGGCGGGCAGTCACAGTTTTCGGCGCTCCTTGAACTCGAAAAAGCGCAAGGCAGATTGACGCCTCTGCTCGCGTGGATCCGAGAGCACATCGGCGAATCCTTAACCGTCGACCGGCTGGCGCGGCAAGCGTGCATGAGCGAGCGCCATTTTGCCCGAACATTCATCGCCGAAATTGGGATCACGCCGGCAAAGGCCGTTGAAAGAATTCGCCTTGAAACGGCTCGTGAACAAGTTGAATTCGGCACGGACTCCCTCGACAAGATTGCCGCCAGGTTCGGCTTTGGAGACACGGAACGTATGCGAAAGGCGTTCTTGAGAATATTCGGTCAGCCGCCGCAATCCTTGCGACGGTCCGCACGGAGTACCCAGTTGCGTGAGGACTATTGAAGCGGTCAGCTTACGCATGCCCAGCACCACGGCGTTGCCCGTCGCCGCCGGATGCCGAAGGCCATGGAACCCGATAAATGGCCACACTACCTGGAAGTAGGTACCCAATAGACATATGCTGGCTTCATGGGTATGCTGTGGCGTCAATAACGAATCGGCTTGGTCCGGCGAGTGCCGTCATGGGCTGAAGAGCGGGCAACGGGGGAGTGCCGTTTTTCACGACAATTGTGGGCCGAACAAGAACACGAATACTTGCCGGGAAGGCAGGCAGCATGCTGGTTTTAGAGCGATCCGCGACGCCAAGGCTGGGGCCAAACGCCGGAGTTATGCAGCATAACTGCTCCGGTAACAAATTGGGCGTCTTGATTGTCGGCACGCGAAATTTGATCATCGGCACCGAATATTCCCTACGGAGAACGGAAACATGAGAATCCGCCTACACTTTATCCTTGCAGCGCTACTTGCTACTTCTGCTTTGGCACAGACCCCAGCGAAGAAGGCGATCCCAGTGCAAGTAAAAACCCAGGCACTTACTCACAGCCCGACACCTGAACAACTCGCTATGCTTCCTGCATTGCGAGCGGACTTAGAGGATGTTCGAAAGAGGATCGCTCAAGCTGAAGTTGAGGACCAAAAATATTCTGGGGGACTTATCAAATCGATGATTCAATCGCGCATCGCCGCTATGAGAGTTACCGATGCACTCGTCGAACAACGGATCAAATCAATCGAAACGGGTGCGCGGATGACAATCGAGGCTCCCTCATCAAAACCCGACCCAGGCTTGGCGGCAAGCCTCGACAGTGAAGCATCTGCACAACGCTTGAAAATTGAACAAGCGCGCGTAGAAGCTGATCGCTACAGTGGTGGCTTAATAAAGGCTCAAAAGGAATCGACCATTGCGACAATGGAAAGCACATTGGCAATGCTTGAGCAGAAATCGCTGATCTCAAAATATGGACTTGTCCTGCCCTCCGCCGCAGCACCATCTCTTTCCGCCGTGGCGGCGACCCAACCCAATGTTAAGGCAGTACCGTCTCAAAAAGCCACTCGAAAGGTTCTGCCACAAGATGAGCTTCTCAAGGTCCGTCTTATCAACAAGCGCTTTACCGAGCAGAAGTATCAGAAATACATATTCTTTGACATTGAGTTTTTGGCAGAGAAATTATCCAAGCCCGCACGTGCAATCAAAGGAAGGCTAAACCTAAACGATCTGTTTGGGGATCGCGTTTTGGGAATCGGATGGACCGTAGATCGTCCAACGAACCCAGGTGAAAGCGTCACTGAAAGCGGCCAGGGCTTCCAATACAACCAGTTCATGGAAAAGCACCAGTGGGTCAACACTACCGATCTATCCAACATGACGGCAACGTTTACCGTTGAAAGCATTCTGTACCAAGATGGAACTCGCGAAGACTTCTAATTCCATTTGCTCTTACCGCAAGACGCCCAACCCGTTGCTTAACCTCGCTTCGTTCGGTAGCTGGGCGCTGCGCAATCAAGCCGTGTAGCTCCGGCGGATTGTAGGGTACGGGTTTCAATGCCGCAGTTTCTCAAAAAGGAGGTCGTGAAATCATGAACAGAAGAATCTTTGCCATTGCATTTCTTGTGGCTGCTACGAGCCTTTCAGGGTGCGCCTTAACAACTGATCGAATACAACTTCAGTACAACCAACAACAGGGCGTTTCGCCAATTCTTGGAGCAAACGGAGTTTCTATCAACGTTCAAGTGGCGGACCAACGACAGGACAGGAGCAAAGTCAGTAGTAAGAAGAATGGTTTCGGAATGGAAATGGCGCCAATTCTTGCGGCTGAAGATGTTGCTGTAACTATCCGTAGAGCTATTGAGCAAGAACTCCAGGCAAGAGGATTTCAACTTGCTACGGACGCGGCCCTAGTCCAGATTGCGGCGGACCTGACCCGCTTTTACAACGACCACAAGACCGGCTTCTTTGCAGGTGATGCAGTCGCCGATTTGAATATGTCCATTACCGTGAAATCGAAGAATGGCAATCTTTTATTCACGAAGCAGGTCGTTGCACAAGGTGTCGAACCGAATACGCAACTTATGTCAGGCGAGAATGCAAAACTTGCGCTTGACCGCGCTCTTGAAAATGGCATACGAACTCTTTTTGAAGACCACGTCTTCTTGTCCGTATTGGTTGCCTCATCAACGTTAAAGTCTGCGTCAAAATAGTTCCAAACGCTACGTTCGAGGCGACCCGCCCGAAAAACCGCGCAGGCGCCTCAACTCCAAGTTGAACTTCTCATCCACTCAGAGGAAATACTTGTGTCAAACAACATACCAGTCCAATGCATTGAGCGCGGGATAACAGCGTGCCCGATACTGCTGTCGCCTCAGACAGAGACGGAATTTCGTCAGGCAATTGAAATAATGCGGTCATTTGCTATTCACTTGGGGGTAAGCCTAGCGTTCTTGATTGTGCTTGAAATTCTCCATCAGGCGCTCGGTCTTGCGTCAATCTCAAAGGACTTTAAGGAGTACATTAAGCTCGCTCATGAATGGATGGCCTTCGGGATTTATGTTGTATTTCTAGCGGGAGTGGCGTACAAATTCATTAACCGGATGTGGAGGTGGATAAAACAATGACAAGAGCTCTAGGACTGAAGAAACGAATATTTCTACTTATTCGATACGCTCGGCTACTCTTATCAATAATATTTTCAGACAAGAATGCCGTCTCTCTTTATATCTCAGCAATGCTCTTTGCTTTGATCACGCTTGGTATGTATCTGGTCTTCTCGGCTATACAAAATGGCTTGGGTATTTCCGATACAAACTGGCGTTCAGCAGTGCTGATGATCAGCCTATTGTTGGTCGGAGAACTTGTAGCTTCAATATGGCGCAAAGTTACTACTCAAAGTGGTCTTCGTCGCCCTAACTATCCAATTTCTCGAGACTCTGCGGAAATCGCTCGTCAATTGGCCGATCAATATCTCTCTCGCCGCAATACGTCCTTTCTGCTGCGCTTGAAAGCACTAGCGGCTATGGTGCTTGTCATTTGTGTTTCGCTTGTTGGCATTTTGGAGCAGCAGATGTTGCGCACCATGGGAGGCATCGCCAGCCGCATTACTAAACCGTCCGTGGCAGGTGTCATTAAGGTCTCCAGTACCAAGAAGTTCTAACCCTGCGTGCAGGACGCTGCGCGCGGAATAATCGGGGACAGACCACGGTTTTCTGGCCTCGCTGTTGTATTTCCGGATCAGGCAATCCGCAAGCTCCGATCCCAGGCATCTCAAACTCAATGGACTTTCGCCGAGTATTCACGGAAACCCAAGACGAAGCTGCCCAGCCGAGAGCCGCATAGGCCGAATCGATGAATCAACACGGACGCAAGCGGTAAAGCCGCTTGCCCCGGTTATCTCAGACGTATGAGCGTAAAGGAATCCCTATGTATCGAAGTGTCATACTTCTTGTCGGATTTCTGGTTGCTGCTCCGGCTTGCGCGCAGACCGAAAAACAAAAGCTGTTTTCGGCAAGCGCACGCAGCCAGGGGCTGGACTTCGCCATGACAGTAGCTGAAGTGGCTCGTGAAGCCTCATTCTCCACGCTTGAAGCACCAAGCTTTCACAAGCGTTCAGCGGCCGAGTCACGCTGGCTCATGTGTGCCTACAGCGCACTTGCGTTGAAGCGTGGTTTCACCCATTGGCTCGCCCAGTACCCAACGGAGACTAGCGAGACGATTCTTGTCGCATTTACAAACTCCGATACCGCAAGCACTGAAGAGACATTCGGTTCCCGGCTCGCCGCGACGGAAAGAGTAGTTCCCAAGGTTCCGATGCCAGTTTCCAAGATGGCGGCGTTCTGCGGTCTTCCAGGAAGATGGTAATAGTCGGCCGTCACCTGACGGACATGCGTTCCAACCCATCCATGAACCACGACGCAAGCGATAAAGCCACGCGGCGCTGGCTACACCGATGTTGGGTGTCCTCAGCGACGCATTACTTGTGCAAAAGCCATATTCATTGTCACGGGAGGGCGAAGACCATGATCCATAAGTTCGGAGTCCTGGCTGTCGTAAGCATGCTTTGCTTACCGGCGTTGGCTGAGGACGTTCCACTCCCGCTGAATGAAGTCGAGGTATTGAGACAGCAAGGATATTCGGTAAGGACAATCACGCCAATCTTCGGCCAACTGGTGACGTTTTCATTTCCCAAAGGGTTCGTGGCCGCGTTCGAGAATGCAAAAGGCGGCCAATACATTAGAGAGTCGGTCCTTGAAGGGGAGAGTGTAAAGAAGTGGTCTCAGATGGTCACGATCACCGGAGCGAGAGGTCTTGCTTCAAATCCAAACGTATCCCCGGCGCGATTCGCTGGCGATATGGCGGGCGGTTTCAAACGTGCGTGTCGAGACTCATACGACGCCACCGGCCTTGGCGATGTCAAGTTTGGCAGCCATGACGCATTTGTCGCCGTGGTAAGTTGCGGAGTCGCAAACCCGGTCGGAGAGCCTTATAGCGAATCCATGCTTCTGATCGTTATCAAAGGCACGAGCGACTACTACACGATCCAGTGGGCTGAGCGAGGCGAGGCATCGAAGACCCCGATCAAGTTCGACACTGCCAAATGGGTGGAGAGACTAAAGAGACTTACGCCCATCAAATTGTGCCCCATTGTCCCAGGGGAGCAGGCTCCGTATCCCAGTTGTGTCAACCGACCGTAATGTCATCCCCACTCCCAGCCCGGCGGTCCAGGGACCCAATGTGGTAACGCAGCGCAGCGCCCGTGCCCTTGAACGCTGCCCAGCATTACGTTCTTCACTGAGATTGAAAAACACATGAGATCCGAAGTCAAAGTCGAACCGCACGGCATATCCCCTGGACCTCAAGACGGTCTACTCCACTATGCAGGCTTCTGGCCCAGATTCGGGGCCCACTTGTTGGACCTTCTCATCTTCGTTCCAGTGATCGGACTGTCGATCTGGATTGGCGAATATTCGAGAATGGCGAACATCTATAGCTATTTCCCTTGGCTAGCCTTCGGCCTTTGGTTCAACGTATATCTGGTGAAGCGCTACGGGGGAACGCCTGGGAAACTGATGTTGAAGATTCGCATAACACGACTCGACGGTTCTTCGGTCGGCTATCGCGAGGCACTGCTTCGCCACTCGGTACTCTTTGTTCTGACTACGCTGCAATCTATCGGCTTGCTGGTCGCGACGTTGAGCATGTCGGACTCGGAGTATTTGTCCCTTTCTCTTCAGGCGCGGAATCTAAGATTGGTCGAGACCGCACCGAGTTGGTACCAGCTTGTCGGCGTGTTGATGAACATTTGGATATGGGGCGAGTTTGTCATCATGCTCACGAACAAACGCCGCCGTGCTCTCCACGACTTCATGGCAGGCACTATCGTGGTCCGCGCCGACCGATCCTGCACTCAACCAGCTCTGCCGCAAGTGGCGCGGCAGTCGGATTAGCTTGAGCCTTGGACTCATGAATAGGCGAATCTGTCCCTCCTGCAATGTCATAGTGCCGCGCACTGGACTTCGCATTGAATCATTGTCGTCCGCGCCAGTTCGTTACGGCTTTGCATGGCCTCGTTCATTCTGCCCAAACTGTGGCGTTCAGCTACGCAGCAGCATTAAGTCCCTTGCTCTTCCCTTTGTTTTCTTCGTCTCTGGCGTAGTCGTCGGATTGTCCGCTTTCGTTTACCCGGCATCGAAAAGCATCACCGACCCGCTCAGCTCTGCTTTACTGTTGGCGTGCCTTGTGAGTGGGTGGCTGTTGCGTCGTTGGGAGGTTGTCGCATGAGCTGTCCAACCGATGATTGCACCGGGCACAGCGCGATACAGTTGCGCAGCGACCCTGACGAACGATAAGGGCTGCTCTCATGTCTCGGGACTCTTGGATTGCCACACTGGCAGAACGGCTCGTAGTAGCACTGGTCTCAGCTATTCTTGCTGTACTAACTCTTGCTTTGTATCCCGTCGCACTTCTCGTTCTTGGCGGTGGCGCTGGCGGTGGAGTTGAGGTCGAAATTGGCGCGCAGTTCTATTCGTTTGTATTTTCAAAAGTCGGGCTTTCCACCGTCATCGCTGCTTCGCTTGCTGGGTTTTGCTTCGGCTCGGAACGGATGGCAAATATTCTTAGCTTTTTCTGGGGCACGCATGACTTTTGGAAGACTGTCGCCGCCGTCATCGATGACAAAATCTGCACATTTCAGGAGGAACGCAATTTCTCGCTTTGGCTAATCGTAATCTTGCTGGCGGTACTCGCCTTTGTCATGTTTGAATTGAATGCGTAGCCAAACCCATGATTGCACCGGCGAATCATTCAGCATGACTCCTCTGCCACTTCTTCTACAGCCTCGTTAGCGGACACAAGGATTTGCCACTCTGACAACATGTTACTCGCGGCGTAGAATGTTCCAGTCGCAATCGTGGAGCAACCACCATGTCAGCCCTATTGGCCGAGTTGGAGCAACAAGCACGCACGCTCTCGCCGGATGAGCGCGCCCATCTTGCAGAGGTGCTTCTTGAGTCCCTCCACGACACCTCGCTTTCCGAAATCGAAACTGAGTGGCAACGGGAAATTGAAAGCCGCGTCGCCGCCTACGATAGAGGCGAGGTGCAAACCTACTCTGCCGAAGACGTATTCGCCGACGCAAGGCGCCTCGCCCGGTGAGACTGGCACGTTTTGTCGCAGGAGCGCGCCAGGAGTTTCTTGCGGAAGTCGTTTTCTACAACGAGGCGCAACCTGGCGCTCGACCCCGCTCCCTTCGGTTGCTGGACGCCGCGCGATAAAGCCGTCCAACGCCGGTCACCTCAATGTTGGGCGTCGGCGGTTGCCTATCGCGGTGCATAGAATGATAATCACGCTTTCCGTGCGATTCTGGAGCCCGTCATGAAAGTCTATTCGGCGGTAATTGAGCGGTGCCCACAAACGGGTTTGTTCGTTGGTTTTGTTCCTGGCTTTCCCGGCGCCCATTCCCAAGGGGAGACGCTGGATGAAGTCAATCACAACCTGCACGATGTAATTGCCATGCTGCTGGAAGATGGTGAACCCAAGCTGGAGTCTGAGTTTGTCGGAGTTCAAAACGTAGCCGTCGCTTGAGTCATGGGCAACATTCCCGTCCTCAAACCCAATGAAGTCATAGCCATTCTCGTCAAACTCGGATTCTCCGAGGTCCGCCAACGCGGCTCACACAAACAGTTCCGCGATACAGCCGGGCGCAGCACAACGGTTCCATTTCATCAAGGCCGGGATATCTCGCCAATCTTGCTCCGTCAGATCGCCAAAGACGTTGGCATCGCGCTTGAAGAATTGCTCGAGCACAGATAGCCCAACCCGGCGGTCAAGACGGACGCTGCGCGATGAAGCCGCACAGCGCCGGTTACCTTCACGTCGGGCTCTTCGGCGCAGAGGTGGAGCCACCCCAACATCGATCACCGATTACGGCTACCCGTCTTACTCGAAGGCGATCAGTGCGGCCTTGTACCGCAGACAGCCTTCGTACGACTGTCGTCCGAGATCCTTGCCTATCCCCGATTGCTTGTAGCCGCCGGTAGGGAGGATATAGTCGGCGCTGCGGCCGTAGCGATTGATCCATACGCTGCCCGCCTGCAATTGCCGCAGCGCGCGCAGGGCGCGTCCCAGGTCGCTGGTGTGCACGCCGGCGGCGAGGCCATAGGTCGAGTCGTTGGCGAGCGCAAAGCCTTCTTCTTCGCTGTCGAAACGCTGGACGGTCAGCACCGGGCCGAAGATTTCGCCGCGCACCGCTTCCATCCCGGCATCGACGTCGACCAGCACGGTCGGCGCGAAATAGGCGCCGTCGCCGCAGACCTCCATGCGCTTGCCGCCCACCACGGCGCTGGCGCCGGCAGCCAGGGCGCGGTCGACGATGGCGCCGATGCGCTCGGCCTGGGCAGCCGAGATGATCGGCGGAAAGTTGCTGTCCGCGCGCCAGGTCGGCCCCGCCTTGAGCTTGCCGGCGCAAGCGGCGATGCGCTCCACCAGTCGATCGGCGACGCCGCGCTGGACGATCAGGCGGGTGCCGGCGGTGCATACCTGGCCGGCGTTGCCGAACACGCCGTCGGCGATGCAGGCGGCCACGCGATCCAGGTCTCGGACATCGTCGAATACCAGTTGCGGGCTCTTGCCGCCCAGTTCGAGGGTGACCGGCTTGAGGCCGTTCATCGCGCAACTGGCCATGACCGCGGCACCGGTGCGGGTGGACCCGGTGAAGGTCACCTTCGCCACGCCGGGGTGGCGGACGATGGCGTCGCCGGTGGTATGGCCGTAGCCGCTGACGACATTGAATATCCCGGCCGGCATGCCGGCCTGCACCGCCAGTTCCGCCAGCCGCAGCGCCGAATACGGCGTCAGTTCGGACGGCTTGAGCACCACCGCGTTGCCGGCGGCCAGCGCCGCCGCGCACTTGTAGGCGACCATGTTCAGCGGGAAGTTCCACGGCGCGATGGCGCCGATCACGCCTATCGGTTCGGCGATTACCAGGCCCAGTTGATCGCTGCGAGTGGGCGCGACGTCGCCGCCGTGCTTGTCGGCAAACTCGGAAAAGAAACGGAACGCGTCGGCACTGAACGGCACGTCCCAGTTCACGGCAGTGCTGATGGTGCGCGTCGAGCCGACCGCTTCCAGCTTGGACAGGGTGGCGATGTCGGCATCCATCAGGTCGGCCCAGCGGCGCAATACCCGCGCCCGCTCGCGCGGCGGACGTTTGGCCCAGTCGCCGTTGGTGAACGCCGCCTGCGCGGCACCCACCGCCAGGTCGACGACTTCCTCGCCGGCGTCGGGTATTTCACCGTAGACCTGGCCGTCGGAAGGCCGGCGCACGGCGATCGCGTCGCGTCCGCTGTGCCAGGCGCCGTTAATGTAATGGCCGCCCTGGGGAATCACCTGGGCGGGATCGAAATCTTCTGCAACAAATGCCATTTACCATTCCTTTAGGTTGAGAAAGCCCCAGCCGGCGTCGCCTCGGCGAGACGACCGCCCGCGGTGTCCGGCATCGATGCCGGGCACGGTCTTCCGTAAGATTATTTGAGCGCGAAGTTCGCGCCCACCTTGGTCAGCTTGTCTTTGCGCGTCAGCAGCACCGCCACCTTGGCGCCGCGGGGGACGGTCGTTCCCTTGGCGACAAACTTATTGCCGCCCGCGGGGGTCATCGCCGACTCGGTCTTGACGCCGCCGGCAATCACGATGAGCTTGGCGGTCATGCCTGCACTTGGCAAGTCCTCGTTATCTTCTTCCACGTAGAGTTCCACGGCGCCAGCGAGGGGAACGAGTTCGAATAGCAAATCGCCGACAACTTGAACAATCCCACCCGGATGGCTCGGCTCCAGTTTTCCATGACCGTGGGCGGTTTCGAGCAGCAGTGCGGCTGACGCGACCAGCAAGATTCTCATCAGTTTCTTCATTTCAACTCTCCATTGACTGGTGTGTACGTGCCGGCGGCAAGACACGCTTGCCGCCGGCGCGGCGCCGTTACTCCGGCGCGTGAGGCAGGACGAATGACAGGGTTGCCAGATGTTCGATCTTGTCCGCCTTGGCGGGTTCATCCGAGGGACCGTCCCAGATCGCTGTGACGACATTCAGCCCTTGATTGCGCACGTTGATGGTGACGCGACCATCCGCGCCCGTCTTTAACGGAACTGCATCCGGGTCAGTGACGAAATCAGCCAGCACCTTGGCGCCTTCCACCGGCTTGCCGCGATGAAGAACCCGCAAGGCCAGCGGCTTGCCCATTTCCAGCGGCAACTTGCCCTCGACGGGTACGATTTGCAGCACCTGCTCCGGCAGCATGGGTAGCGGACCGTTCAGCGCGCCGACGATATGCACCGCGTACTTGAAGTTCTTCTCGGCAACGGTGGCCTTGGGGACTTCGTCCCGGCCTTTCTTCAACCACTCACCCTCCGGGGTCCTGCTCCAGATGCCGTTGAACAGCACCGCGGCGACCAGACTCGGTTGGCTGTCGGCGTCGACCAACAGCAAGGGGCCGGCCACCCGCAGCCGGGTCGGTATTGGGCCGCCGGCCGCATCGTAGCCGGCGATGCTCTTGACCAGAGGCAGGCGCTTGACGGAATCCAGATCGTCCGCGCCGACCCCGTAGATCAGCGCCAGTTGGGTCGCCCGCTGGGCGAACCAGATGCCGTGCGCCTGTGCCGCGCCGGCGACCATCAGCCCGGCGCCCAAGACCATTGCCGCAATGAATCTATTGATGATTTTCATGTCGTCCTCACGTGGTTGTTGCATGAACATAATTCCGGCTTGATCGTTCCGGCCGGAGCATTCGTCCCGACGCTGCAACGCGCTCCAAGTCGCCGGGAACTCCAGTATCAATTTCATCATGTCTGAAGCAAATATGTATCTCGATTTCGTGATGCGGCGAACGATTGATATGGTTTTGAAGAGCTAATAGGCATTTATTGCCGAGGCGGCGGTTGCGCCGCCGTGGCGGCCGGCGCTTCGCCGATCATCGCGAAAAGGAAATGCCACGGCCGGGCAAACTTTGCAACAAAACTTCTGTTTGTCTTTCAAACCGGCAGAATAAGTTCTCGGCGCCCGGTAATGTACGACCGTGGGTCGTTCGCCCGGATATTTGCGGTTCGGACGGTATTGTTTAGAGTACATAAGACCAACGGAGACCAACGGTGACGACACATACCCTCAATCCAGCCGGCGGTCGCGGCGCCGCGATCGCTTCGGCACCGGCGCGCGATGCCGCCATGGCGGCGGGAGCGGCGGCGCGAGCCCGCTCACGCATCTCGTCGATCGACATGATGCGTGGCCTGGTGATGCTGACCATGTTGATCGATCATGTGCGCGAAACGCTCTACCTGCATTTGCAGGTGACCGATCCGATGAACCTCGTCGCCACTGCCCCCGAGGTGTTCTTCACTCGCATGACGGCGCATCTGAGCGCGCCGGTGTTCGTCTTCCTGACCGGCCTGTCGGCCTGGTTGTATGCCAACCCGGCCTCCGGCCCGGCACGTTCGCCGCGCGGCTTTCTTTTCAAGCGCGGCTTGCTGCTGGTGGTGCTGGAACTCACCCTGGTCAACTTCGCCTGGTCGAGACAATTTCCACCGACCATCCTCTGGCTACAGGTGATCTGGGCGATCGGCATCAGCATGATGGTCTTGTCGGCGCTGGCAGGCTTGCCGCGCTGGGCCATCGCCGCGCTGGGCCTGGCGATCGTATTCGGCCACAACCTGCTGACCGGCGTCAGCTTCGCGCCCGGCAGCGCGAGCCAACTGCTGTGGACCGTCCTGCATGAACGCGGCTTCCTGGTGGCCGAGGGCGCATTGAAGATCAAGGTCACCTACCCGGTGCTGGCCTGGATCGGGGTCATCCTGGTCGGCTATGCCGCCGGCCCGCTCTACGCGCAGGCGGTCACCAGCCTGCGGCGCACCCATATCCTGCTGGGCCTGGGCGCCGGCTGCCTGGTCCTGCTGGGCTTCCTGCGCGGCTTCAACATCTACGGCGAGACGCTGCCCTGGGTTTACGGCGGCGACACGGTACATACCGTCATGTCCTGGTTCAATTTCACCAAGTACCCGCCGTCCCTGGCGTTCCTGCTGCTGACCCTGGGCATTGCCTTCCTGCTGATGGCATGGTTCGAGTCGCTGGACAACAAGGCAACGCGCGCGCTGGTCACTTTCGGCAGCGCGCCGATGTTCTTCTACCTATTGCATCTGTATACTTTGCTGATCATGTACAAGGTCGTCCTGGCGGTGGTCGGGCCGAATCAGGGCCAGCGCTTCGGGGTGGATGATTTCTGGTGGGTGTGGGCGGCGGCGGCGGTGTTGGCGGGCCTGCTGTATTACCCCTGCCTGGTCTTCTCGCGCTACAAACGCACGTCGACCCAGGCCTGGGTCCGGTACTTTTGATCGAGAGCGGAAGTTAAGGAACGAGCATGGCTTATGGCACCAGAGGAAGAATACTGCGCGTCGATCTGACGCAAGCGTCGTTTCGCATCGAACATTTCGACGAAGCCTTCTATCGTCTCTATCCCGGCGGCAAGGCGCTGGCGGGCTATCTGCTGCTGCGCGAACTGGCGCCCGGAACCGACGCCCTGGCGCCGGAGAACCTGCTGGTGATCGCCAACGGTCTGCTCACCGGCGCACCGATTTCGGCTTCGACCCGCTTCACCGTGGCGGCGCGCTCGCCGCTGACCGGCGCCTACGGCGAATCCGAAGCCGGCGGATTCTGGGGGCCGGAGCTGAAGATGGCGGGCTTCGACGCCATCGTGGTGAGTGGCCGGGCGGCGCAGCCGACTTATCTCGCCATTCGCGACGACACCATCGAACTGCGCGATGCCAGGGAATTATGGGGCCGCGAACCCGAGGAGGCGCAGGCCCGGATACGCGCCGAACTCGGCGACAAGCTGGTGCGCGTGCTGCAAATCGGCATCGGCGGTGAGAACCTGGTGCGTTATGCGGCGCTGACCAACGAGTTGCGGCATTTCAACGGCCGCACCGGGATGGGCGCGGTGATGGGCTCGAAGAACCTCAAGGCGATTGCGGTGCGCGGCAGCGGGCGTTATGCCGACGCGCTGCACGACGCCAAACCGATCGCGGCGCTGGGGCGCGCCCTGGGCAAACGCGTTAAGGAACATCCGCAGGCCTGGGACATGCAGGAGAAGGGCACGCCGGGCCTGCTGGCCGGACTCAACGCGGCGGGCATGTTGCCGACGCGCAACTTTCGCGAAGGCGTGTTCGAGGGCGTCGCCAACATCCAGTGGGAAGTCTACGAAAAGGAACTGCTGTCGGCGCGACGCACCTGCTATGCCTGTGCCATCCGCTGCAAACGCGAGGTCAAAGTTGACGATCGCTACCAGGTCGGCGACGCCTACGGCGGGCCGGAGTATGAGACCGTCGAAGGCTTCGGCGGCTATTGCGGCATTGACGACTTGCAGGCGGTCGCCAAGGCCAACGAACTTTGCAATCGCTATACCTTGGACACCATCTCGACCAGTTCCACCATCGCCTTTGCCATGGAATGCTTCGAGCATGGGCTGATCGGCTTGAAAGAAACCGGCGGCCTGGACTTGCGTTTCGGCAATGCCGAGGCGATGCTCAAGACGATCGACCTGATCGCCCGGCGTGAAGGCATCGGCGATCTGCTGGCGCAGGGCAGCAAGCGCGCGGCGCAAGTCATCGGCGGCGATGCGCCGCGCTTCGCCATGCAGGTCAAGGGCCAGGAACTGCCGATGCACGACCCGCGCGGCAAGGTCGGCGTCGGCCTGGGTTACGCCATCGGCGAAATCGGCGGCGACCATCTGTATGCGGCGCATGACACCATGCTCGCCAATCCCGACTCCATCTCGTTCAAGGGCGCGGCTCCGCTCGGCGTGACGGCTCTGCCGGCGCGCCAGCTCGGCGCCGCCAAGGCGCGCAACTATGCCATCCTGGAAAACTGGAACAGTTTCGGCAACGCCGTCGGGTTGTGTTATTTCGGTCCCGCCCCGCGTTCCTTCATCCAGATCGATGAGGTCTTGAGTGCGGTTCGCTCGGCGACGGGCTGGGATATGCAACTCGCCGATCTGCTGCGCATCGGCGAACGCGCCACCAACCTGGCGCGCGCCTTCAACATCCTGAACGGTTTTTCGCGCCGCGACGACGTCCTGCCGGATCGCCTGTTCCAGCCGCTGGAAAGCGGTCCCCTGGCCGGTGCCGGGATCTCGCGGGACGATTTCGATCTGACCATGGACGAGCTGTACCGCTTGAAGGGCTGGGACCCTCAGACCACCGTGCCGACGCGCGCCCGCCTGCGCGAACTGGACATCGAGTGGGTCGCGGATTTGCTGGGCGTATAGGCGTTCCCGGTGAAACTCTACCTCGGCAGCTATCTGAGCTGGTACGTCCCGCAGCGGCTGTCGCGGCTGGATATTCCTCTGCTTGCGCCGATTTCCCTGATGGAATTGCTGGCGCAACTCAAGTTGCCGCCCGCCGAGATTTCGATCGCCGCGGTGAATGGGACCATGGTACCGCTCGAGGACACCCTGGTCTGCGACGCAGACATGGTGGAGTTTCATCCGCCGGTCGGCGGGGGATGACGTGATCGCAACCGCACGCAAATGGTGAGCGTTCTCTATAGAGCCGACCGCGATCGCGGCCGTGCCTGGGCGGAGATTTTTTCCCGGCGCGCACCCGACATCGAGTTTCATGTCTGGCCGGAGACCGGTGATCTGAACCGGGTGGAGTACCTGGTGGCCTGGGAGCCTCCGCCGGAGCTTGTGGAGAAGGTACCCAACCTAAAGGTACTATTCTCATCCGGCGCCGGCGTCGATCATCTCGATTTTTCGACGATACCCGCCGGCGTGACTATTGTGCGCATGGTCGAACCGGGCATCGTGGACGGCATGATCGAGTATGCCACCTTGGCGGTCCTCGCCCTGCACCGCGATTTGTTCGCTTACCAGCGCCAGCAGGCTGTCGGCCAGTGGCTGCCGATCCGCGTGGTGCCGGCCAGCACGCGGCGTGTCGGCGTCATGGGTTTGGGGGTGCTCGGCCAGGCCGTATTGGCGAGACTCGCCACATTCGGCTTTTCCCTGTCCGGCTGGAGCCGGACCGCCAAGGAAATCCCGGGGGTGGTTTGCCATGCCGGCGCGGAGAGCCTGGAAGCCTTTCTTGCCGAATGCGACATCCTGGTCTGCCTGCTGCCGTTGACCGAGGAAACCAGGGGCATACTGGGCCGGCGCACGCTGGCCGCCCTGCCGCGCGGGGCGGCGCTGGTCAATGTCGCCAGAGGTGCCCTTCTCGATCAGCCAGCCTTGCTGGAGGCTCTGGACTCGGGACACCTGGCGGCTGCGGTCCTCGACGTCTGCGTGCCCGAACCTCTCCCGGCAGCGCATCCATTCTGGCGCCACCCGCGCATCCTGATGACGCCGCATATCGCCAGCATGACGCAACCGGAAACCGCCGCCCTGGTGGTGCTCGACAATATTGCCAGGCACCGGAACGGGGAGCCGCTGCTGGGCGCCATCGATCGGTTCAAGGGCTACTGATGTCCAGCATGCTGCCGACCGTTGGCATTCCACCGAATACTTGGACTTAGCGCAATGAGTCTGATCGACTTCAAGGTAATCACCCTCGGCTGCTATGGCACGCTGATCGACAAGGCTTCCGGCGTCTATGGCGCGCTCGGGCCTTTGCGCCACAGGGCGACGATCAACTCGAACCGGGAGCAGGTGGTGGATGCCTTTGTCGCCCACGAGTCGGCCGTGGAAGCCGAAACGCCGGGGATGCTCTACACGGATATCCTGATCGAAGCGCATCGCCGCCTGGCAAAGGAGTGGTATGTCGTGGCCTCCGAGGACGATCATCGGCTGTTCGGCATGTCGGTGCGGGATTGGCCGGTGTTCGCCGATACGCCGGCGGCGCTGCAATACCTGAAGCGCTATTTCAAGCTGGTCATCCTGTCGAATGTCGACCGGGAAAGCTTCACCGGCAGCAATCGTCAGCTGGGGGTCAGTTTCGACGCCATTTTCACGGCGCAGGAAATCGGCTCGTACAAACCCAGTCCCAGGAATTTCGATTACATGTTGGCGAAGCTGGAAAAACTCGGGATGCAGAAGCGGCATATCCTTCATGTGGCCCAATGCTCGCGCCACGATCACCGGCTGGCTGCGTCGATGGGCCTGGCCACGGCCTGCATAGACCGCCCGCGCGATGGCGTCGCCAGGGGTGCTACACTAACGTCCGCCGATGCCGCCTGCTGCGATTTTCGATTCCCCAGCATGGCAAATCTGGTCATTGCCCACCAGGAGCATTTACGGGCCTGAACCGCGCAGTTGGAGCGCCAGCGGAGGATAGACGGATGACAACAAATCTTAAGCTGGATCGTATCGACATCAATATCCTGACGCAGTTGCAGCGCAACGGCCGGGTCACCAACGTCGATCTGGCCGATGCCGTCGGCCTGTCGCCCAGCCCCTGCCTATTGCGCGTCAAGCGGCTGGAAAGCGCCGGCTACATCACCGGCTACAACGCCCACATCGATATCGCCAAGCTCGGGGAGACGGTCACGGTATTTACCGAAGTCACGCTGAGCGATCACCACCGCGAGGACTTCGTCAAGTTCGAGGCGGCCATCCGGACCATCGATGAAGTGATCGAGTGCCACTTGATCAGCGGCGGTTACGACTATCTGCTGAAGTTCCTGACGCGGGGCGTGGCCCACTACCAGACGGTGATCGAATCAATTCTCGAACGCGACATCGGCGTCTCGAAATACTTCAGCTACATCGTCATCAAGTCGCCGATCGTCAAGCTGCACTACCCGTTGGGCAAGCTGTTCAGCGTCGATCGCTAGAGCGGCTGATGGCTATTCGGTAGGGGCTGCGCGCGGCGGCAAGCCGCGCGCAGCCCTCTTAGCCTAGAACTTGTACAAGGCCTTCGCGGTGATCGTCCGCGGTGTGCCCGCGGCGACCCATTCCCGCCCGTACGAACTCGGCCAGTAATCCTTGTCGAAGAGGTTGTCGACCTCAAGCGAGTACTTGAGCTTCTTCGACGGCGAGTACGAGCCGATCAGTTTTACCAGCGTATAGGCGGGCAGGTTGAAACTGGTGAACCCCGTCTCACCCAGCCGCGATCCCACGTAGCCGATCCCGGCGCCAAAGTCGCAGGCCGCGCCGCTTACGTTGAAGTCGTGGATCAACAGCAGGTTGGCGCTGGTCTTCGGCACGTTCAAGAGCGGGTCGCCGGCGCGGATCGCACCGCCCAGCCCGTTCACATCAACGGCGTTCTTGGTGATCTTCGCATCGGTATAGGCATACGACAGTGCCATGCGCAAATGTTTCATCAACTCGCCCGAGGCGTCGAGCTCGATACCCTGGCTCTCCGCTTCCCCTGCCGCGATCGAGTAGCCGGCATTGACCGGGTCGGCGGTGATGATGTTGGTCTTGCGGGTCTTGTAGATGGCGACGTTGCCGCTGATCTTCCGGTCGGTGGTTTCAAACTTGGCGCCCACCTCGGCGGAACGGCTCTTCTCGGGTTCGAATGCGACGTTGGCAAAGTTCGAGCCGCTGTTCGGCCGGAAGCCGGTCGAGGCGCTGGTGTAGAACGTCAGGTTGCGGTTCAGCTCATACACCAGCCCCAGACGCGGACTGGTTGCGGTCGGGTCCTGCCGCGTCGTGGTGTTGTTGGTCCGGGTCAGGATGTCCTGATGGAACTTGTCGAAGCGCACGCCGGCGAGCAGCTTCCAGCTCGCGGTCAGGTCGATCTGGTCCTGTAGATAAACGCCTGTGGCGCGCTGCTTCTCCAGCGAATCGAAGATGACGGTAGTGAAGGCCGGCAGGGTGGACCGATAGACTGGCGCGAAAATGTTGATCGCATAGGCGAGGTTGCCCGGGCGGGCGCGCAACTGGTGCCTGTCGAACTCGAAGTAATCGGTGTCCACGCCGATCAACGCATGGTGCACCAGGCTGGCGGTGTTGAACTTGCCGGTCAGCTCGACGCGCCCGATGGTGTCCTTGGTTTCATAGTCGACAAAGCGGCGTTCGCGGTTCATGGTGAAGCCGTCAGCCTGCAAGCCACCCAGGAGCCGCTGTTGCGTTGAATTGCCGATGAAGGAGGAATCGCGAAAACCCAGGCCGGCCAGGATCGACCAGTCGTCGTTGACTTCATGCTGGAGTACCAGTTGATGGCCGGTGGCCTTGATGTGTACCGGCCCATCCGCGGGCTCGCCGAGGAAGCGCGATTGCGGAATCACCCCGAGCACCCCCTTGACCGCCGTCACGCCACGGTCGAACGGCCCCTTCTGATCGACGGCTTCGAGTTCGTAGGTGAGTGTCGTGGACTTCGAGAGCTTCGCCAGGATCGACGGCGAGACCGTCAGCTTCTCGTTCTTCATGCCGGTATCACGGAAGCCCTTGGCGTCTTCATAGGCGCCGTTGATCCGGAACGCCACCGCGTCGTTGACTGGAGCGGTGTAGTCGCCGGTAAAACGGTAGGTGCTGAAGCTGCCGACGGAAAAATCCACGCTGCCGGCTTTGGTGAAGCTCGGCTTCTTGGTCACGATGTTGATCGTACCGCCGGGTTCGCTGCGGCCGAACAGCGCCGAACCCGGACCCTTGAGCACCTCGATGCTCTCTATATTGGAGGCGTCGCGTTTGCCGCTGAAGCCGCGACCGGCGCTGAAGCCGTTGACCAGGTAGCCGGACGGAAAATTCTCGTCGCCGGCGAAGCCGCGAATTGCAAAGCTGTCCCACATGCCGCCGAAGGTATTCTGGCGCGCCACGCTGCTGGCGAGGTCCAGCGCGTCGTCGAGCTTGACCACCCCGATATCGGCGAGCAGGTCGGCGCTCAGTGTGCGGATGCTTTGGGGCAGGTCCTTCAAGTCGGTATCGCCGCGGTACGGCTGCTTTACCGCTGTGACCACGATTTTGTCCATGGTGGGGGCAGGGTCGGCGGCGAACGCCGATAGGGTGCCCAGCATAAGCCCGGCGGTGGGGGCCAGGGTACGACGGAGGTAGCGAAGTTTTTTTGACAAGGTAGTCTCCTTTAGGTGCAAGTTGCGCTCGGTAAGTTGGTGAAGGGCCGACTATCGCTTCGCGATCACGGGAAAAACCGCCGGCAAGCTTGCCGGAAAGTCCTTGGTTCGTCCATGGCGCGAGAGATCATAATCGGCTGTCTTCCAGGTGTATCGGGGTAGCAGGGTGTTGCTTGGGTTCGCTACGGTGGTACAAGTCGGCTACATTGCTAAACTATCACCCGTTTACATTTGAGGTCTGCCGAAATAATTCGCTTGGTGTTAGAAGATGCCAAGTTGACGCGGCCTTTTGGTTCAATATTCTTGTGCGTCGGCCAAGCAAATGGAAAAATATCCCCCAATGGGACTATCGTAGCCAGCTTGTCCATCGCTGCCTTGGCAGGTCATGAAGATAGCCCCAGTAAAGGTACCCGGCCGAAGGCCCATGCTTGTTTCGCTGTCGCGGCCGATCGCCACGGTGCACCGCTGGCTGGGTATGGTGTTCGGTTTGGTGTTCGCCTTGTGGTTTGCCAGCGGGACGGTGCTGAGTTTTGTGCCGTTTCCCAGCCTCGGGCGCTGGGAGCGAATCGCCGGCGGCGAAAGGCTGTCCGTCGACAAGCTTGAAATCGCCCCGGCCACCGCCGCCATTGCCGCCGGCAATACACCGCTCGATCAACTGCGATTGATCAGCGTCGCGGAACAGCCAAGGTATGTACTCGCATCGCCGGGACGACCGCTGGTTTCGTTGAGCGCGGTCAGCGGCCAGATCCTGGATCCCGTCTCGGCGGAGGATGCGCGCACCATTGCGGAGCGTTTCTCGACGCTCAAGGCCGCAAGCGTCGAAGGCCCCTTCGACTACGACCAATGGACGGTACACAATGGCTATGACCCGTATCGCCCCCTATACAGATTGACCATGCAAGATGAATTCGGCACGGAGTTGTATGTTTCCTCGCGCTCCGGTGAAGTGGTGCAACGTACCCGGCGCTGGCAGCGGGGCTGGAACCGAGTCGGGGCGGTGGTGCATTGGATCAATCCGACTTTCCTCAGGAAGAACGAGGCCGTCTGGCATGCGCTGGTCTGGTCGTTGGCCCTGTTCGCGATCGTGGTGCCGCTCGCCGGGATCTGGCTGGGGCTGGTGCGCCATGTCAATCTGCGGCGCAGCGGCCGGCCCGGTCTGTCGCCGTTCAAGGGGTGGCTGCGCTGGCACCATACGATCGGCTTATTCGGCGGCCTATTCGTCTTGAGCTGGATCACCAGTGGCTGGCTGTCATTGGATCGGGGCTGGATGTTTTCGCCCGATCAACCCAGCCTGGCCCGTACAGAGCGCCTGCGCGGCATTTCCGTGGCCGATGCGGCGACTGCATTTTCGCTGGGCCATCTGCGCGCCATCGGAGATTCCCGCGAGGTCGAGTTTGCGGCGCTGGGCGGACATCCGCTGCTGATCAGGCGCGACGGCGTTGCGCAGACGTCGGTCATCGAGTTTGCCGACGATGCGGGCATGTACAAGACCTTTTCCGAACTTCCGGACGAACTGCTCATGGCGGCCGTCGAGTCGGCCTGGGCGCCGTCGAGCCCGCTGGCGATTTCGCGGATCGCCAGGGACGACGCCTACGCGGGGCCGCGCTCCAACCCGTTGTCGGCGAGCGCGAGGCGCATCGTGCTGGACGATCCTTCGCGGACATGGGTGCACATCGATGCAGGGTCGGGCCGGGTCATCAACGTCATGGATGCCAGCCGGCGCGCACACCGCTGGCTGGTGGACGGTTTGCACACCTTCGATTTTCCGCTGCTCAACGAGGCCGGGGCGCTTTGGCATGTATTGTTGGTAATGGCCACGACGACGGGCTTCGCATTGAGTTGCACGGCAATAGTTCTCGCGATCAGGCGATTGAAAAGGGGGCGTTCCCGATTGGGCCCTCCTGCATAATCAACCGCTGGAGAACCGAAATACAAAAGAAAATTGTGAGGAGCCGCCGAGATCCAAAGTTAATCCCGCGTATCCCCCCGCATCATGGAGGTTAGGTGAGGATCAAAGGTAATCTCAGCATGCACGCCCAACGCTTAGAAGAAACTCCAGGATGCCGAGTGTCCGGTCGATCGGCCGGTCTGTTGGTCATGGTGCTGGCCTTATCCTTTGGTATCGAGGCATTCGCACACGGGGTCGCTGAAGGCGACAAGCTGTTTATTGAAGGTACCCAAGGGGTACAGCTGATCCCGTTCATGTATCTGGGAGCCAAGCATATGGTGACCGGTTACGACCACCTGCTGTTCTTGTTTGGCGTAATCTTCTTCCTCTATCGCATCAAGGACGTTGCCGCCTACGTCACCTTATTTGCTGTTGGCCATAGTACGACACTGCTTTATGGCGTACTCAGCGGTACGCATGTCAATCCCAACCTGGTGGATGCGATTATCGGTTTGTCGGTGGTGTACAAGGCGTTTGACAATCTGGGGGGATTCAACCATCTTCTCGGATTCCAGCCCAACACCAAGTTGGCGGTATTGATTTTCGGCTTCTTCCATGGCTTTGGTCTGGCTACCAAGTTGCAGGAATTCGCTTTGCAAAAGGAAGGGCTGGTGTCCAATATTCTGGCCTTCAATGTCGGCGTGGAAATCGGCCAGCTGCTGGCCTTGAGCGCGATCCTAGTGGTAATGAGCATCTGGCGTCGTATGGAAGCCTTTCATCGACACGCGCTGGTATCGAACACCGCGCTTATGTCAGCTGGACTCATCCTTATTGGGTACCAACTTGCCGGCTATTTCAACATTTCTGGAGCCTGAGGCGATGACTGAAATTGTGCGTCCCAATCCTGTCGACCTTCCTTCCGGCTTGCAGTTGCTCAAAGCCAGCGGCGTCGCCATTTCAGTGGCCGGGCTCCTGTTGGTTACCACGGTACTCCCCGCTGAATACGGCGTCGACCCTACGGGCATCGGCGAGCGCCTCGGACTCACCAGGATGGGCAAATCCGACAAGGCCAAGGCAACCGATGGTAATCCAGCGGCACTAGCGCCTTCAGCGCTCTCCGCGGTCTGGCGTTCGCCCAGGGAGTATCACAGTGAGTCGAAAACCATCATGCTGAAGCCGAACAGAGGTGCGGAGCTTAAGGCGAGAATGAATGTAGGCGAGCGTTTCGTGTTTAGTTGGAAAGTCGACGGCGGACTTGTCAGTTTCGATATGCACGGCGACAAGCTAGATGCCGGCAAGGATGAATTTACCAGTTTCTGGATCGACAAGGACCAAAGCGAAGGCCACGGTGGGTTTGTAGCGCCTTTTGATGGCAACCACGGTTGGTACTGGAAGAATACCGGCACACAGCCCGTCACCGTCACCGTTCAGGTCAGCGGCTACTTCGACAAATTGTATCGTCCGTAAGAACCTGTCTCATAAAATCGCACGTACGCGTTGTCGCCAAAATGCGATGGATGTATCCATTGCTCTCGCCTTCAAACGACCGCAATAATCATGCAGCTGATGTATTCGACTGCATAAACACCCACTCGCGAAATGAAATTCAAAAGAATATTGCGCAACAAGAGCGCGATCCAAAGTTAATTCCGCGCCGCTTCCCGCATCATGGTAATCAGGCAAACCAACATAGGGGAACGCAATGCGCATCGGAACACCCAAGGAAATCAAGGTTCATGAGTACCGTGTCGGCATGACGCCGGCATCAGTGAGGGAAGCGGTTTTGCACGGACATGAGGTTCTGGTCCAGTCGGGAGCCGGGGCCGGCATCGGTTGCGACGATGCGACCTATCGTGAGGCGGGGGCCGAGGTCGTCGAGACAGCCAAGGAAGTTTTTGCCCGCGCGGAGATGGTGGTCAAGGTCAAGGAGCCCCAGCCCGAAGAATGCGCGATGCTGCGCGCCGGCCAGATTCTATTTACCTATCTCCATCTGGCGCCCGATCCCAGGCAAGCCAGCCTGCTAAAAAAATCCGGGTGTACCGCCATCGCCTACGAAACCGTCACCGACGGGAAGGGCGGCCTGCCGCTGTTGGCGCCGATGAGCGAGGTGGCCGGGCGCATGTCCATCCAGGTCGGCGCGACCTGCCTGCAAAAAGCCGTGGGCGGGCGCGGCATACTCCTGGGCGGCGTTCCGGGTGTACTCCCCGCGCGTGTCGTCATCCTCGGCGGCGGTATCGCCGGCACTCACGCCGCGCGCGTGGCCGTGGGAATGGGCGCGGAAGTCACCGTATTGGACAAGTCGCTTGCCCGCTTGCGTTATCTGGACGATATTTTTGGCGCGAGGCTGAGGACAGTCTATGCCACGGCACAGGCTCTGGAAGAGACTGCGCTGCAAGCGGATCTGGTGATCGGCGCCGTCTTGATCCCCGGCGCCGCGGCCCCGAAACTGATACGCCGTGAGCATTTGGCGAAGATGCGGCCGGGTTCGGTCCTGGTCGACATTTCTATCGATCAGGGCGGATGTTTCGAGACCTCGAAGGCCACGACGCACCAAGACCCGACCTATGAAGTCGATGGCATCGTTCATTATTGCGTTGCCAACATGCCGGGGGCGGTGCCATATACCTCCACGGTCGCATTGAACAATGCGACGTTGCCATTTACCCTGGCGATTGCCGACAAGGGATGGAAACGGGCGTGCCTGGAGGATCGACATCTACTTGACGGTTTGAACGTCAACGCTGGTAAAATTAGCTGTAAGATGGTCGCTGAAGCCTTGGACCTCGAGTATCAGCCGGAGGTCGAGTTGCTGGCCGCATGAACCGACCAAGCCGGTCGGCTGCGGCGCCCCCCGATTTCAGGCGCTATCCCCCCCGCTGGCTTGATTGTCAGCGCGGAATACAACGGAGAGAATGCGCCGGAGATCGGGGAGGCTCGCTCCAGAATCCTGCATGGAGGTAATGAGACGGTTATGTCAATGATGCGATTTTCACTGGAAACCTTTTCACTGGAAACCCGATGAGCTACGCACAACCCCACGACTCAGGCAAGCGGCTGACCGGATTCGCGTTCGTGGTGTTATTGCACGCCCTCCTGGTCTACGGTCTGATCAACGGCCTGGCCCGCAAGATCGTCGAAGTCGTGAGCCAGCCCTTGGAAACCAAGATCATCGAAGAACTGAAGCCGCCGCCGGACAAACCCCCACCACCGCCGCCGCCCAAACTCAACACCCCCCCGCCGCCGTATATACCGCCGCCGGAAGTCTCGGTCCAGATGCCGGCCGCCTCGTCGCAGTTCGCCATCACGGCCGTCAGCCGGGACAAACCGCCGCCGACCCCAGTCATCGCCCCGGCACCGCGGAAGATCACCCGTCAAGCCGCCATCGTGAACGCCAACGCCTGCGACAAACCCGACTACCCGCCGGCGTCATTG
>JBAYJH010000001.1:0-55603 GCA_041665185.1 Sterolibacterium sp. | reverse complement strand
TTGTGTGCCTTCCGCCAGGATCAACAGGGGCGCCGCCAGCCGCTTGGCCAGGAAAAACGCCAGGGCAATCGCGGCGAACAAGGCCAGCAGCAAGGTCAGGGTCAGGGTCAGGGTGTAGATTCGCTTCAGGCCCGTGCGCCCCACCGACAGCTCCTGGTAGTCGCGGTAGGCGGCCTCGACACTGGCGGCGCTCTTGGCTATGGCCGGCGGCACCGGCTGGGTCACCTGCAACACGCGATTTTCGACCGTCAGAGCGCTGCCGGTCACCGGCACCAGCACGCGCAATGTCAGGCCGCTGGTGGCATCACCTTCCACCTGCGACAAGCCACGGCCCTGACGAGCCTGGCGCAGCTGTGCGGCGCTGGGCAGGTCGGGGAGGAGCTTGTCCATGTCCACTGAACTGCTCGCCAATACTTGCCCGGTACTGGTCAACAAGGTTGCCGTTTGTGCGCCCGCCTGCTCGCGCAGGCGATTCAACTGGGTGGCCCGCAGCACTTTGGAATCGCCGGCATCCCCCAGCTGGATCGCCATGCCACGGGCCTTTTCAGTCAGTTCGGCAAGCTGGCTGTCGAGCACATTACGGCCCAGATTGAGGCCGCCCTCCAAGGCACTGTCGACACGCACATCGAACCACGATTCGATGCTGTTCATGGCAAATTGCAGCGACACGCCGTATACCAGGGCACCCGGCAACACCGCCATCAATGCCAGCATCAGCAACAGCCTGGACTTGAGCCGAGAGCCGAACACCCGCTCGCGATATTCGCGCCATATGGTGCGCAACTGCACCACCACCAGCACCAGCAAGGCCAGCACGACGACCGCATTGAGGCCCAGCAGCAGCGGATAGTTGTTCACGAACTGCGCCGTGTTGGCGCTGGCCGAAGCCAGCAGGAACAGCAGGATCACGCCGATTGCCGCAGCGACGATGACGAGAATCTTCATTTTGCCTCCCGCTCATGCGCAACTGCCGGAACGAACTGCCAGCGCAACACCTTGGCTTCGACCTGCCAGTCCTTGTTGCCGATCGCGTCGACCTGTAGGGGTTTGGGCAACTGTTGCCGATCCAGCGCCAAGCGCAGCGCTACCTGGTAGGTCTCGCCTATTTTCAGGACGCTCTTGTCGGCAACCGGCAGCGCCGCCACCCGTCCCATCACCCGCAATGCTTCGCTCAAGGTTGCAAAATTCTGGTGCAGCGTGCCGCCGCTGGAAAGCCGGTACTGGCGTGTCAGCGGAATATAGGCGAGGCGGTAATTGAGGCTGCGCCCGGCAATATGCTCGCTCGGCCAATACCAGCGGTTACGGGTAATCTCCAGTTCGAGGACAAAATACAGCGGCACGCCGCGCGACACCGCATCCTCGAAATGGCCGCCCAGATCGATCTCGAAATCGGCGGAAAGCACATAGGCGTCTTCGCCGGACGTCAGTTGGGCCGAGGACGGCTCGATCCTGCCGGCCCAGGCCAGGGCGGCCAGACCGAATAGGCAGGCGGCGACGAACAGTCGCAGCAAGGATCTATTCGAGTTTCTGCAGCAAGGCATAGAAAAAACCGTCATGTTCCGCTTGCGGCACCATTTGCCATTGTTGCAACTCTCCTGTCCTGTCTCCACCCCTGACGGGCAGGGTCGATGCATCGGCGTGGCGTGCCTTGAAAGCGGCCATCTGCACGTCGTTTTCCTGTGGGAACAACGAGCATGTGCAGTAGAGCATTCTGCCACCGGGGGCGAGTACGCGCCACAGGGCATCGAGAATCTCCGTCTGGCTGCGCGCAAAACCGGCGATGTCGGCTTCGCGCCTCAGCCATTTGGCATCGGGATGGCGGCGCACCACCCCCGAGGCGGTACACGGCACGTCGGCGAGTATGCGCTGGAAGGGGCGACCATCCCACCAGTTCTCAAGCGCCCGGCAATCGGCCGTCTGCACTTCGGCATGCAGACCCAGACGGTCGAGATTTTCGGCAATCCTGGCGGTCCTTGCCGGCTCCGCATCCAGGGCCAGCAGATCCACGTCGGCGAGTTCCAGCAGATGGGTGGCCTTGCCGCCGGGGGCGGCGCAGGCGTCCAGGACGCGCATGCCGGCGACTGCATCGAGCAAGAGCGCCGCATGCTGGGCGCCGCTATCCTGCACAGAGACCAGGCCGTCGAAGAATCCCGGCAGCTTGTCCACTGCCTGCGGCCGCTCCAGCAGGATGGCGCATTCCTGGTCCGCCAGCCGGCGGGCGCTTATTCCTGCGGCCGACAGCAGGACCAGATACTCCCCGGCGTCGATACGGCGCCGGTTCACACGCAAGGTCATGGGCGGATGGGAATTATCTGCGGCGAGTATGTCTTCCCAGTCTGCCGGATGGGCCAGGCGGATTTTTTCGATCCACCATGACGGGTGCTGGTAACGCGCCACCGGATCGGCATTGGCGGCCGCCAGCAACTCGCCGTCGCGCCGCAAGCGATTGCGCAGGACGGCATTGACCAGGGGTTTGAACCGGCCATGATCGATCTCAGCCGCGGCGGTGACTGCCTGGTCGACGATGGTATGTGCTTCGGCCGGCCTGGCTTCGAGCCGGTATAGCGCGGTGAGCAAGAGTGCGCGCAACAGGAGCTTTCCCGGGGTATCCTCGCCTTCCTGCAACGGTGTGCGCAACAGGCGGCCCAGCATGAAATCACCGCGGCCAAATTGGCGCAGGGTTCCGTAGGCCAGATCCTGAACCGCGCCGCGCTGTCCGGCGGTCAGCGTCTGTGCATGCGCTTGCCAGCAGGCGGCGAGCGCAGCATCCAGGTTGCGCCCAGGGCCCGCGCCACGCGCTAAGGCCTTAGCCGCCCTGGGACGGTCGTCGATCACGCCGGCAATGACCTCGGCCGCCCGCAGCAGGGCATAGGCCAGGGAATCGGGAGCCAACAGGGGTTTGGACTTCATGGCCGCTTACCGCGAAAACAATGGCGAAGCGCCGATTATAGTCAGCGCCACGCCGGGCCACTGTCTTTGGAGCCGGGTCCCGCCGCGCCGGCGGCGTAGGGGTCAGGCCATTGCCCGCAGGCGGGCGACGCGTTCCTCGGTCGACGGGTGGGTGGAGAACAGGCCGGCGATACCGCCGCCGGACAGCGGATTCATGATCATCATCTGGGCCGTCTCGGGATGCGCTTCGGCCGACGCCATGGGAATGCCCCGGGCATAGGCATCGATCTTGGTCAGCGCATCGGCGAGGGCGCGCGGATCGCCGCTGATCTCGGCGCCGCCGCGATCTGCCTCGAACTCGCGGGCGCGCGAGATGGCCATCTGGATCAACGCCGCGGCGAGCGGCGCGAGGATCATCACCAGTATTCCCGCCAGCGGATTGCCAGCCCGGCCGTTCTCGCCGCGACCGCCGAAGAACATGGCGAAGTTGGCCAGTGCCGAGATGGCGCCGGCCATGGTGGCGGAGATGGTCGAGATGAGGATGTCGCGGTGCTGGACGTGCGTCAGCTCATGCGCCATGACGCCGCGCAACTCGCGCGCCGACAGCATCCGCAGGATACCGCTGGTGGCGGCGACCGCGGCGTGCTCGGGATTGCGGCCGGTGGCAAAGGCGTTCGGCTGCGCTTCGTCGATGATGTAGACGCGCGGCATCGGCAGGCCGGCGCGTCCGGCCAGCTCCTTGACCATGTTGTAGAGATAGGGCGAGGAGGCCTCGTCCACCTCCTGGGCGTTGTACATCTTCAGCACCATGGCGTCGGAGAACCAGTAGGCGAAGAAATTCATGGCCCCGCCGAACAGCAGCGCCATCAGCATGCCATTGGCACCGCCGAGCATACCGCCGATCGCGCCGAACAAGGCGACGATGGCGGCCATCAGGACCGCTGTCTTGAGCCAGTTGCCGAACATGGGGTTTCTCCCTCGCTACGTATGAGTGCGATTAGATGGGGTGCATGCCGGAAAATTCAATCGACGTCGAAGGATGCGCCGACGGCCACCGGGAACCCATGCAGAAAGTCGCCGACCGGCAAGCGCTTGCCGCCGGGCTTCTGCAACTCGGTGAGGCGCAGCGCCCCGCTGCCGCAGGCGACCAGAATTCCCTGGTGGTCCACCTCCAGCACCGTCCCCGGCGTCCCTGAGGCGGACGAAGGCGCAGCACTCCAGATCTTCAGCGGCACCGCATTGAAGACGGCCGCGGCGACTGGAAACGGGTTGCAGGCCCGCACCTGGCGCTCCAGTTCTGGCGCCGATCGCCGCCAGTCGATCGGCGCTTCGTTCTTGGCAACCTTGTCGGCGTAGGTAACGCCCTCGCTCGGCTGGGAAATTGGTTGCAAGGTGTCGAGTTTGGCCAGCACCTCAACGATCAGTTCGGCCCCGAGCAAAGCCAGCTTGTCGTGCAATGTAGCCGAGGTGTCGTTGCTGCCGATCGGCAGTGCTCGTTTCAGCAGCATGGCGCCGGTGTCGAGACCGGCATCCATGCGCATGATGGTAATGCCGGTTTCCTCATCGCCCGCCGCGATGGCGCGCTGGATGGGGGCCGCGCCGCGCCAGCGGGGCAGCAGCGAAGCGTGGATGTTGAGGCAGCCCAGGCGCGGCAGGTCGAGCACCGCTTGCGGCAGGATCAGGCCGTAGGCCGCGACCACCATCAGGTCGGCAGCGACGTTGCGTAGTGGCTCATGAGTGGCCGGATCTTTCAGGCGTTCCGGCTGGTACACCGTCAGTCCGTGCTCCTGGGCGCAGCGCTTGACGGCACTGGGCAGCAGCTGCATGCCACGGCCGGCAGGACGGTCCGGCTGGGTGAGCACCAGGGGCACCTCATGCCCGGCCGCCAGCAGGGCCTGCAATGCCAACGCGGCGAATTCCGGCGTGCCGGCAAATATCAGCCTCATCAAGCCGTAACCCGGGCGTGCTTGGTGAGTTTGGAGAGCTTGTTCTTGATCCGTGACTGCTTGAGGCGCGACAGATACTCGACGAACACCTTGCCTTGCAGGTGATCCATTTCGTGCTGAATACACACCGCCAGCAGGTCGTCGGCTTCCAGTTCGAAAGGCTCGCCGTCCAGGCCGAGGGCGCGCACGCGCACCCAGGCGCTGCGGGTGACGGTTTCATAAACGCCCGGCACCGACAGGCAACCCTCTTCGCCCTCGCATTCGCCTTCCCGCGCCAGAATTTCAGGGTTGATGAAGGTCTGTAGCCTGGTTTTGTCCTCGGAGACATCGATGACGATGAGCTGAATGTGCCGGTCAACCTGGGTCGCCGCCAGACCGACGCCGGGCGCCGCATACATGGTTTCGGCCATGTCGGCCGCAAGCTGGCGTATCGATGCGTCCACGCGCTCGATCCTGGCCGCCCTGGTATGCAGGCGCGGATCGGGATAACAGATGATGGGAAGTTGCGCCATGTTGGTCCGTAGTAGAAATTATTCGCGCCGCGGGCTGTGAATTCTCTGGAAATGTCGGCGAAATGGTTGCTGAATTAAATCATTACATGCAAAATCTCAGGCAAACTGCTTCCGGTAGTCCACTCGGGAACTGGTAACCACGGGTGCGGCTCGCTGGAGCATCGAATGCATGACCGGCAAGGTGCCACGACGACCATGAATACTCGCATTATATCCGTGCTGCTGCTGACTTCTTCAAGCCTGATGCTGGGCCTGCCGATTCTTCCCGCCCAAGCGCAGACGGCGCCCACTCAAGCCGCGGGTAGCGCCCCTGAGTTGGCCGACGGCGCCCCCGACCGTCACATCGTGCTCCCCGGCGATACGCTCTGGGGCATCGCCTCGAAATTCCTCAAACAACCCTACCGCTGGCCCGAAATCTGGCGCCTCAACCAGGAACAGATCCGCAACCCGCAACGCATCTACCCCGGCCAGGTGGTGATTCTCGACAGGAAAGGCGATCAGCCGCAACTCAAGATCGCCGACGCCATCGCCACCGCGGCCACCGCGGCCACGGTCAAGGCCGGACCGCAGGTCTACAGCGACAGCAACAAGCGGGAGATTCCCAGCATTCCGCAGCAGGCGATCGAACCGTTCCTGAGCGAACCGCTGGTGGTGGAATCCGGCCAGCTCGACAGCACGCCACGTATCGTCGCCACCCAGGAAGACCGGGTGTATATCGGCAAAGGCGACCTGGCCTACGTCACTGGCGTGAAAGACCAGGCCAAACTGTGGCAGATCTACCGCCCGGGCAAGGCCCTGATCGATCCGGAGACCAAGGAAACGCTGGGCTACGAAGCGTTCTACCTGGGCAGCGCCAGTGTCGTCCGCGAAGGTGAGCCGACGACTTTCGAAATCCTCACCTCGCGCCGCGAGATCGGTCGCGGCGATCACCTGCTGCCGGCGCCGCGTCTCGATGTCATCAGCTATGTGCCGCACGCACCGGACAAGGCCTTCAAGGGTCGCATCGTCTCCGTCTACGGCGGGGTCGGCCAGGCCGGGCGCGACTCGATCGTGACCTTGTCGCGCGGCAAACGCGACGGCCTGGAAGTCGGCCATGTACTTTCCGTGTCGCGCGCCGGCGCGGAAGTCAGCGACCGCTACCAGGGCAAGAAGGCCATCTATCGACTACCGGACGAACGCTATGGGCTATTGTTCGTATTCCGGGTTTTCGAGCGGATTTCCTATGCACTGGTGATGAATGTCACCCGCACGGTCGAGATCGGCGACGTCGTCGCCGCTCCCTGAGCAGTCAAATCGCCTGCCCGTGGATAACGCCGATGCGGGCCTGGCGTCCTGGATCCGACTGACGCTGATCCCCGGCATCGGCGGCGAAACCCGGCGCCGGCTGTTACGAACCTTCGGTTTGCCCGCGGCGATTTTCGGTGCCGGCCTGGTTGCCCTGCGCGGCGTGATCGACCCGCCGCTGGCGGAGCGCCTGCTGCTGACGGACGCGGCCATTGCCGCGGAAATCGACGCCACCCTCGCCTGGGCCGCCGAACCCGGCAATGCTGTCGTCACCCTCGCCGACAGCGCCTATCCCCAAGCCCTGCTGACCAGCGCCGACCCGCCAGTGCTGCTGTATGTGAAAGGCCGCGTCGACCTGCTCAACCGCCCGGCCATGGCCATCGTCGGCAGCCGCAATGCCACGCCCCAGGGCATCGCCAATGCCGAAGCCTTTGCGGCGTCGCTGTCCGGCGTCGGACTGACCGTCGTCAGTGGCTTGGCGCTGGGCATCGATGCGGCGGCACACCGCGGCGCCTTGAGCGCAACCGGGGCGCATAGCGGTTCGACCGTCGCCGTCATCGGCACCGGCGCCGACCGTATCTATCCGGCCCGCAACCGCGAACTGGCGCGCAGCATCGCCAGCCACGGCGCCATCGTCAGCGAATTTCCGCTGAATACCCCGGCCCTCGCCGCCAATTTTCCGCGCCGCAATCGCCTCATCGCCGGCCTCGCCAAAGGCTGCCTGGTGGTCGAGGCGGCAGCCCGTAGCGGTTCTCTGATTACCGCGCGGCTGGCCGCCGAAGCCGGGCGCGACGTTTTCGCCATACCCGGCTCCATCCATTCGCCACTCGCCAAGGGTTGCCACCAACTCATCAAGCAAGGGGCCAAACTGGTCGAATCGGCGCAGGATATCCTCGAAGAAATAGGCTGGCACGCGGCGGTCGCCGATCCAGACGCCGGCCTCAACGGCCCGGCAATCGACGCCGAGGGAGTCACCTTACTGACGTTGCTGGGGCCCGATCCCTGCGATATCGACACCCTTGCGGCGCGTTCCGGCTTGACGCCCGCGGCGCTTCTTGCCATGCTGTTAGAACTTGAACTCGATGGACATGTCGCGAGCTTGCCGGGGGGTCGCTATCAGCGCGTACAACGTATATAAAGCATAATCGCACCAAATTCTCCAAAGTCGTGCCCACTAATCTTAGACAACACCATGTTCGATATCCTGGTCTACCTCTTTGAAACCTATGCTCAGCCTGGCGCCTGCCCGGAATCTTCGGTGCTTGCCCGCAAGCTTTCCGCGATCGGCTTCGAGCAGGACGATATCTCGGCAGCGCTGGAATGGCTCGCCGGACTGGAATCCCTGGCCGACGAAGATCATCCCAATCACCATCGGCTCAACTCCGCATCCAGCTCGGTGCGGCTCTATTGCGCGGCCGAACTCGCCAAGCTGCCGACCGAATGCCGCGGTTTCCTGTGTTTCCTGGAAAGCGCCGAGGCCATCGACACCGTCCTGCGCGAGATGATCATCGAACGCGCCATGGTGCTGAGGGAGTCCGTGGTCTCCCTGGACAAACTGAAGATCATCGTGCTGATGGTGTTGTGGCGGCGGCATCGTTCGCTCGACACGCTATTGATGGAAGAGCTGCTGACGGCGGGCGAAGAATTGCCTTTCGTGCATTAAGTGCCTAATTCGTCACTGAAGAAAATAATCACAGCTTGCCAGCGGCCACCCCACGCGCTTATCATGCGGCGCTTCGCCTGCCCCACAGCCGTCAATGAGTAAACAACTGATCATCGCCGAAAAACCCTCGGTCGCCCAGGACATCGCCCGGGCGCTCGGCGGTTTCAACAAGCAGGGTGATTACTTCGAGAGCGACGATTACGTCCTCTCCTCGGCCATCGGCCACCTGCTGGAACTGACGGTGCCCGAGGAATACGAGGTCAAGCGCGGCAAATGGTCGTTCGCCCACCTGCCGGTGATTCCGCCGCATTTCGCCCTGAACCCGATCGACAAGACCGCGGAACGGCTGAAACTGCTGACGCGGCTGATCAAGCGCAAGGATGTCAGCGGCCTGGTCAATGCCTGCGACGCCGGGCGCGAGGGCGAATTGATTTTCCGCTACGTGGCGCAACACGCCAAGACCGACAAGCCGATCCGCCGCCTGTGGCTGCAATCGATGACCCAGGGTGCGATCCGCGACGGTTTCGCGCATCTGCGTTCGGACGAGGAAATGCGGCCGCTGGCGGATGCCGCGCGCTGCCGTTCCGAGGCGGACTGGCTGATCGGCATCAACGGCACGCGCGCCATGACCGCCTTCAACTCGAAGAGCGGCGGCTTCCACAAGACCCCCGTCGGCCGCGTGCAAACCCCGACGTTGGCGGTGCTGGTGGAGCGTGAGGAAAGGATACGCAAGTTCGTTTCGCGCGATTATTGGGAGCTGGAAGCCGAATTCGGTGCGGTCGCCGGCACCTATCGCGGCCGCTGGTTCGATGAGAAATTCAAGAAGCCGAGCGGCGCCGAAAGCGACGAACATGCGCGCGCCGAACGCCTGTGGGAAGTCGCCAGGGCCGAAGCGCTACGCCAGAAATGCCTGGGCAAACCGGGCAGCGTCACGGAGGAAAGCAAGCCGACGACGCAGCTGCCTCCCCAGCTCTTCGACCTGACCTCGCTCCAGCGCGAAGCCAACGGGCGCTTCGGCTTCTCGGCCAAATCGACGCTGGGGCTGGCCCAGGCACTCTACGAAAAGCACAAGGTGCTGACCTATCCGCGGACCGATTCGCGCTGCCTGCCGGAAGACTACATCGCCAACGTCAAGGAGACGCTGCAAGTCCTGGGCGAAACCCAGTACGCGATACACGCCGGGCTGATCCTCAAGAACGGCTGGGTGCATCCCAACAAACGCATCTTCAACAACGCCAAGATCACCGACCACTTCGCCATCATCCCGACGGCGCAGGCGCCGAAGCACTTGTCGGAACCCGAACAGAAGCTCTACGACCTGGTCACCAAGCGCTTCCTGGCGATCTTCTATCCGGCCGCCGAATACAACGTCACCACCCGCATCACCCGCGTCGAAAACGAGCCATTCAAGACCGAAGGCAAGGTGCTGGTGTCGGCGGGCTGGCTGGCGGTGTATGGCAAGGAAGCGCTCGGCGACGGCGATGGGGAAGGCGGCGGCGCGCAACTGGTGGCGGTGGAAAAGAACGAACGGGTCTGGGCCAACGATGTCGAGGTCAAGCCGAACCAGACCAAGCCGCCGCCGCGCTTCAACGAAGCCACGCTGCTCTCCGCCATGGAAGGCGCCGGCAAGCTGGTCGAGGACGAGGAGTTGCGCGAGGCCATGGCGGCGCGCGGCCTGGGCACTCCAGCGACGCGCGCCGCCACCATCGAAGGCCTGATTTACGAGGAGTACGTCCATCGCAACGGCCGCGAACTACAGCCGACGGCGAAGGCCTTCTCGCTGCTGTTCGCGCTTTCCAAGCTCGGCGTCGATGAATTGCGTTCGCCGGAGCTCACCGGCAACTGGGAGTACCAACTGCGCGAGATGGAGCATGGAGCGCTGGCGCGCAATGCGTTCATGGACCATATCGTCACCCAGACCCAGGAAATGGTCGAGCGCATCAAACACGGCGAGATTCCCGACGAGGCGTTCAGCACCCTGAAGCAGCCCTGCCCCAAGTGCGGCGGGGTGATCCAGGAAAACTACAAGAAGTTCCAGTGCAAGTCCTGCGAATTCTCCTTGTGGAAAGTCGTCGCCAGCCGCCAGTATGAGCCGGAGGAAGTCGAGGAATTGCTGGAGAAGCGCGTCGTCGGTCCCTTGCAGGGCTTTCGCAGCAAGATGGGGCGGCCCTTCGCGGCGATCATCAAGCTCAACGCCGATCTGCAACCCGAGTTCGACTTCGGCCAGAGCAGCGAAGGTGCCGATGAGGAAGTCGATTTCAGCGGCCAGGAATCTCTCGGCCCCTGTCCCAAGTGCGGCGCCGGCATCTTCGAACACGGCATGGCCTATGTCTGCGAGAAATCGGTCGGCCCGGCCAAGGCCTGCGATTTCCGCTCCGGCAAGATCATCCTGCAACAACCGGTCGAGCGGGCGCAGATGCAGAAATTGCTGGCCACCGGCAGGACCGACCTGTTGAAGGAATTCATCTCCTCGCGCACCAAGCGCAAGTTTTCCGCCTATCTGGTGCGCGGCGGTGACGGCAAGGTCGGTTTCGAGTTCGAACCGCGCGCGCCCAAGGTGGCGAAGGCGGGGGCAGTCGCCAAAGCGGAGAAAGCCGCACCAGCCGTGCCGGCTGCAAAACCGGCAAAGGTCGTTGCCGCCAAGGCGAAAAAACCGGCCGCCCCGAAGACCAGCGTGGCGACGAAGGCCGCCACCAAGAAGCGCGCGGCAAAAAAATAGGCGCATTGTCATTCCACATTGCGCATTTTGTTTTGATGGCGGCTGTAAGCAACCGCATCGCTCCCACCGGCGCACCGCAACGTCTGGAGATTGACTTTCGTTTCCCGATGGCTCAATCTAGCGCCCGCATGCTTTATACATAAAACAACCACTGGCAAGGAGAGAGGGATGACGACAATCAAGAGCTTACTGGCTGCATCGGTCGCAACGGCAGTTCTGGCGGGCTGCCTCGGCGGCGGGGATAATCCGGTGTACCCGATCATCAACGGCCTGGCCGCCACCGGCGGCGCCTTGGCCAACGCCACCGTGACCGCGAAATGCATCAGCGGCGCGGCGGTGACCAGCAAGACCGCCGCCGACGGCAGCTTTTCGCTCGGACTCAACGGCATGCAATCCCTCCCATGCATTCTGGAGGCCAGCAGCGGTACGGTGATCCTGCACAGTTTCGCCACCGATGGGGGAAACGTCAACATCACCCCCCTGACCGATCTGGTTGTCAGCAAGGCCCTCGGTTCGGACGCCAATTCGGCATTTGCCAACTTCGATGCCAGTAAAGGCACGGCTATCGCGGCCGGTTTGGCGGCGGCAAAAGCCTATGTGAAGAACGAAGTCACGACGCTCCTGGGCAGTGCGCCTTCAGGCGACCTGCTGACCGGGGTGTTCAAGGTCGGCGATGCCAGCGACAAGGTACTCGACAACCTGAAACTTGCACTCGCGGCGGGCGGCAAGGAACTCGGCGATTTGAACCTGGGCGCCGTGTCGGGGCAATCCTTCGCGGCCGTCACCAATCGTGGCACCTTGGTCGAGGCGGCTGCCGTGGTGACGACGCTCACCGCGGCGCAGATAGATGGCGGCACCGCGGCCAGCGGCCTGCAGCCGATCAGCGGCAAGGCCAAGTGCGACGTGAAGGTGGTGGCGCTGAACTACAACACCATCGGGGTGAGAGGCGAACCGGCCAATGCCTCGGGGGTCATGCTGGTGCCCGCGGGCAACTGCACCGCCGCCGCCGGTCTGCTGGCCTATGCCAAGGGAACCGACGTGCAGAAGCCCCGCACCCTGGCAAACCCGACCGACGGCGAGACCTTCCTGCTTGCCGCCGTGTATGCCGCCCAGGGTTACGCGGTGGTCGCCACGGACTATCTCGGCTACGCCAAGTCGACCTACGCCTACCATCCCTACCTGCACGCCGATTCGGAGGCCACTTCGGTGATCGACTCCATCCGCGCCGCGCGCAACGCCGCCAAGACGGTCGGCGCATCTCTATCCGGCAAGGTGGTGCTGGCCGGCTATTCGCAGGGCGGGCACTCCTCGATGTCCGCACATCGCGCCATCGAGCGCGACAACGCCAAGGAAATCAACGTGGTCGCCGGAGCCCACCTGGCCGGGCCGTACAATTTGTCGGCCTCGATCAAGTCCACCGCCGTGATCGCCGGGTATCAGTTCTTCGTGCCCTTCATCGTCACCTCATGGCAAAAGGTCTACGGCACGGTCTACAGCGACGTCAATGCAACCTTCAAAGCGCCCTACGCGAGTTATGTGGAAAGCCTGTTGCCCAGCCCCACGCTGAACTACACCACCCTGGTAACCACCGGCAAAGTTCCCGGCGCGGCCGGCGAAACGCCCACCCAGGCGCGCGATGCCATGTTTCAATCGGCCTTCATCGCCGACACCCAGACCAACGACAACAGCCCTCTATACTTGGCGGCCAAGAAGAATGACCTGCTGGGCTGGAGCCCGAAGTCGAAAGTCATGCTGTGCGGCGGGGCCGGCGATCCAACCGTGCCGCCTGCGATGCATCTGGCTCCGATGAAAGCCGACTTCGACAGCCGCCATCTGACCAACGTCACCACGGTCGACGTCGATGCCATGGTCCAGGCCACCTTCGGCACCGCCGGCAAGGCGCCGACAGACCCGTCCCAGCCGGCCTTTACCGCCTATTATGGCAACTACCACGGTGTATTCGAGCCGCCGTTCTGTCACGCCCAGGCGAAGGCGGTATTCGACACCGTGATCTGAGGAGCATAGGCAATTGAAATGGGGCGCCCGTTGGGTGCCCCATTTTTTTGCCAGGGTCGGGATCTCCGCCGAAATATTTGCGCACGCAGGCGTTGAGCAGCCCTTGTGGCTGTCATCCCAGGGCGGCGCAGACGCTTGCAGTGATCTCGTAGGAACACAGACGGGCGGCGTGATCAAAGATCTGCGAGGTAATCATCAATTCATCCGCCTGGGTGCGGGCAACGAATCCCTGCACCTGATTGGCCACGGTATCCGGCGCACCCATGGCCGTGCAGGAAAGAATCTCGTCCAGCAGCGCCCGCTCGCGCGCTCCGATGCGGCTCGGATAGTCGGCCAGCGGCGGCGGCAATTGGCCGGGACGGCCACTGCGCAGATTGACGAAGGCTTGCTGCGCGGAGGTGGCAAGAAGTCGTCCCTCCTCGTCGCTATCAGCGGCAAACACGTTGTAGCCAAGCATGACGTAAGGCTGCTGCAATTGTGCCGATGGCCGGAAATTGACGCGATACAAGGCAATGGCCTGCATCATCTGCGCCGGGGCAAAATGCGAGGCGAACGCATAGGGCAAGCCCAGGGCGGCGGCCAGTTGCGCGCCGTACAAGCTTGATCCGAGTATCCATATCGGCACGTTCAGGCCGGCGCCCGGTACGGCACGAACCGCCTGCCTGTCCGCGGCGGAGAAGTAGCCCATCAGTTCGCCGACATCCTGCGGGAATTCGTCCGCGCCGGAAGCCAGATTGCGCCGCAATGCGCGCGCCGTGATCGGGTCGGAACCCGGCGCACGCCAGGACCGCGGTGGCGGCGCTGGCGATGCCGGGCATGCCGTGATGTTCGGCCAGCCAGAAACACCGGTAGCCCCAGCCCTCGCCGTGCCGGGCAAGATCGAGGGTGTTACGGAATGACTGGGCGGCATCGCTGCCTTGGGCAATCGGGGAGAGGTCGAGGATGGAAATAGGAATCATAGGTTTCGGCTCGGGGCGGTGGCGCAGTCGCCTAGCTTAAACGATAGCGTTGTCGGATCGGCCTTGTTGTCGCAGAGTCGTAGCGTGGGGGCGGTTAAAAGTGTTCGTCAGGTGGGTCAGCTGCGGTAATTCAAGGGAGAACTGGTCGGAACGCTTGTGCTGGCGCTGGCACGCGATTTCGCTTCGTCTCCCGGTGCTGAGAAACGCAATATCGCCGAATCGAGATCGCGTGCCAGCGCCGGTATCCGCTGAGTTGGTTCTTGCCGAAACAACCACGAGACTCCAGGCAAGCATTGCATAGGCGGGTATGATCCGGCTTCGCCCCCTCAAGTGTAGCCATCCCCGAATGCCAAGAGCAGTCAAAGAGCAGCCCAGATATGCCGTCGTCGCGGCGGTGCAACTGCCGAGCGTGAGCGACGTCGAGTTCGAGGCTTCGCTGGCCGAGCTGCGCGATCTCGCCAAGACCCTGGGCTTCGAGATCACCGCCACGTTTACCCAAAAGCGCGCCAGCTTCGACACAACGGCCTACCTGGGTGCCGGCAAGCGTCAGGAGATACGCGCCTTCGTGGACAACCAGCCGGAACCCGTCGAGCTGGGAAGAATACCCCAGGCCGCAGCCGACCCCGACGCCGGGAAGATCGACGCCATCTTCGTCGATCACGAAATCTCGCCGTCGCAGGCGCGCAACCTCGAAAAGGAAGTCGGCTGCGAGGTCATGGACCGCACCATGGTGATTCTCGAAATCTTCCACCGCCACGCCAGCTCCCGCGCCGCCCGTGCCCAGGTGGAGATCGCCCGCCTCGGCTATATGGCGCCGCGCCTGCGCGAAGCGGCCAAGCTCGCCGGGCCCCAGGGGCGGCAGCGCAGCGGCACCGGCGGGCGCGGCGCCGGCGAGTCGCACACCGAGCTGGACCGGCGCAAGATCCGTGACCGTATCGCCGAACTGCAACAGGAGCTCGCCGCAATGGATGTCGAGCGCCAAACGCAGCGCGCGCGGCGGCAAGAGCGCCAGGGACTGGCCAGCGTGGCGCTGGTCGGCTACACCAATGCCGGCAAGTCCACCCTGATGCGCGCCCTCACGGGTAGCGAGGTGTTGGTCGAAGACAAGCTTTTCGCCACCCTCGACACCACCGTGCGCGCCCTCCAGCCGGAGAGCCGGCCGCGGTTGCTGGTCAGCGACACCGTGGGCTTCATCAAGAACCTGCCGCACGGCCTGGTCGCCTCGTTCAAATCGACGCTCGAAGAGGCGCTGGATGCGGCGCTGCTGCTCCACGTCATCGACGCGAGCGATCCCGGGTTCGAGCGGCAGCTCGCGGTCACCGACCAGGTGCTCGACGAGATCGGCGCCAACGACCTGCCGCGCATCCGCGTCTTCAACAAGATCGATCATGTCGGCGATGCGGCGGCGCAAGCCGAACGCGAAGCAGCGCTAAGAGCGCAGTACCCCGATTGCATCGTGATGAGCGCGCGCCGCGCCGGCGACATCGCCTTGCTGCGCGAGGCGATCGTCGCCTTCTTCCGGCAGGATCTGGTCGAAGCGGAGCTGTTCCTGCCCTGGTCGGCGCAGCAACGACGCGGCGAAATCTTCGCTAGTTGTGAAGTGCTGGAGGAACGCGCCGACGCTGAGGGCGCGTTCTTGCGGGTGCGTGGAGGGCGCGAGGCGGTAGAAGGCCTGTGCGAACGATTCGGCGTAGTTAACTAAGAGACTCTTTGCGACCCACCGAGACGCTCAACGTAGCAGCCTGCTACGTCCGATTCTCGGCCTTATGTGAAGCTTCACATAAGGCCGATTATGCACAGTCGTCGATTATGTGAAGTTGTCGGATGAATTGGTCTGAGGGGGTAGGCAGTATGCGGCCAGGCAGCGGGTGATGCTGCCGTAAGCTGGACATAATTTCTGCGGTGGTCTGAAGTGGCGAATCCACTTCAGGAGACTGTTATGACCCAGGCCACTACCCACCGTGCCGCGTCAGGCGCACGGCCACCGGCAGCACTGTCGGATCACATTGTCGAAGAGTTGCATCGCTACGACGAACACCTGCGCGATGTACGCGGCCTCGCGGCGGGCACGCGCAAGGGTCGGCTCCGCGCCGTAGGCTTGTTGCTGCAAGTGAAATTCAAGCGGCGCGTCATCCAGATTGCGAAGCTGCGGCCTGACGATATTCGCGAGTTCCTTGCAACGCGGTTGGGTGCGCACCGATCAGCTTCTCACGCATCCCATCTGGCTGCGACGTTGCGAAGTTACCTTCGCTATCGGGCCACCTGCGGCGATCAGGTCGGCAAGCTGACTGCCGTCATCTCGAATCCCGTCCACTGGAAGCTGGCTTCATTGCCACGTGCGCTCAAGCCGGACGAAGTCGAGCGCCTGCTGAACTCCTTTGCTGCCGGGCTACGCTTACCGAAACGTGGGTACGCAATCGTGCGTTGCGCATTGGACATGGGATTGAGGTCCGGAGAAATCGCTCATCTCATGATCGATGACATCGACTGGCGTGTCGGCACGGTGACGTTGCGGGGCACGAAGTCGCTGCGACAGGACATCCTGCCCTTGCCGATGGAAACAGGACGGGCGCTGGTCGACTATCTCCAACATGAACGCCCCACCACCAGCAACCCTGCCATCTTCGTCCGCCGGAAGGGAGGACATGATCACCCCCATCACCTCAACGGCGATCCAGAAGGTAATCAAACGCGCCTGCCGCCGCATTGGCCTGATGCATTCCAGCGCGCATGCACTGCGCCACACCTTGGCGTGTCGCCTTGTCGAGAACGGCAGTTCGCTCAAGGAAGTGGCCGATGTGCTGCGCCACCGTTCGCTGAACACCACCTTGATCTACGCCAAGCTCGACACGCCGAAGCTGTCCACCGTCCCGCTGCCGTGGCCCGGGAGCGCATCATGAGCGCGCGCATCAGCCTGCAGGCAAGGATCGACGACTATCTTGCCGAGCGCCATCGCCTTGGCTTCCACTTGCGATCGCGGGATACGTTTCTGGCCGGCTTTGCGCGTTTCGTCACCATTCGGCGTCACCGCGGGCCGCTGACCGTCGAACTCATGACAGACTGGGTGCGTCAGGGTAAAGGTGGCCGAGGATCACCGGGCACCTGGGCACGCCGTCTGGCAAGGCTGCGGCATTTCATCCGTTACCTGAAACAGTTCGAACCGGATACCGAGGTGCCGGATGAGTTGATCTTCGGCCCGGAGCCAGGTCGCGTGGCGCCGCATATTTACCGCGAAGAGGAAATCGTCGAATTACTGGCGGCGGCCCGCAAGCTCGGGCCACGTGGCAGTTTGCGCCCGGCCACCTTCGAGACGCTGTTCGGCCTGATGGCTTCGACCGGTCTGCGCGTCTCGGAAGCCATTCACCTGCGCGATACCGACGTCGATCTCAAGCGCGGAATGCTGATCGTGCGGCAGACCAAGTTCGCCAAGTCCCGCCAGTTGCCGGTGCATCCGAGCACCGTCGCGGCGTTGACGCGCTACCGGCGGCAGCGTGCGCGGCATGTTCCGACGACAGCCGATATCCCGTTCCTCATCAGCAGCCGTGGCCGACGACTGGGGCAGCCGCTCGGCGAGCGGCAGGCACATCGCGTCTTCACCGCGCTACGTGACAGCCTAAGCTGGGTCAATCGCGGCGCTCATGAGGCGCCACGGCTGCATGACCTGCGTCACACCTTTGCCGTCAGGCGCATGATGCTCTGGCATGCCGAGGGCACCGATGTGGATCGGATGATGCTGGCGCTGTCGACCTACATGGGCCATGCCGAGATCTTCTACACCTACTGGTATCTGACAGCCGTGCCCGAACTGATGGCACTGGCCGGTGGCAAGTTCGAGCGCTTCGCCGATCTCCCGGGAGATGACGATGAGTAAGCCAGCCAGGGTACCACCGTCATTTGCGACGCTCGTGCAAGCCTATTTCGCCGAGTACCTGACGCAGCAGCGTGCGCTCAGCCCGCAAACCATTGCTGCCTACCGTGACGCTTTCGTGCTGTTTCTCGACTTCGCCCAGTCCCGTCTGGGCAAGTCTCCGACCACGATGACCTTGGCCGACATCACGCCGGAGCTGATCATGGCCTTCCTCGATCATCTGGAACGCCAGCGCCACAATTCCGTGCGCAGCCGCAATGCGCGCCTGGCGGCGCTGCGGTCGTTCCTGAAGTTTGCCGCCCACCGGGATGTGTCGTCGTTGCAGATGATTGAGCGCGCACTGGGCGTTCCGGTGAAGCGCTTCGAGCGCCCCATGTTCGGCTACCTGTCGCGTGAGGAAATGCTGGCGGTGATCGGTACGCCGGATGGCACGTGGATTGGACAGCGGGACCATGTGCTGTTTCTGCTGCTCTACAACACCGGGGCGCGCGTATCGGAGATCACTGGGGTCACGGTCGGCGAGGCGGTGCTCGACGAGGGTGCGGCTTGCGTGCATCTGCATGGCAAGGGCAGAAAGCAGCGCAGCGTGCCGCTGTGGCGTTCGACCGTCAAGGCGATACGGTCCTGGTTGAAGTTGAATTCGCAGTTCGACACGGTGTCGCCATTGCTGCCAAATCGCTGCGGACACGCGATGACGCGAAACAATGCTCACCAAAGACTCGCTTTGGCGGTGAAGACTGCAACAGAGACCAACCCCGACTTGGCAAAGCGACGGATCTCGCCACATACGATCCGTCACACAACGGCGATGCATCTGTTGCAGGCCGGCGTCGATATCAGCGTAATCGCACTTTGGCTCGGGCATGAAAGCCCCACTACGACTCACCACTATGTCGAGGCAGACCTGACGATGAAGGAACGCGCGTTGGCCAGGCTGCACGAACCCGAGGCCAAGATCCAGCGCTACCGGGCGCCCGACTCTCTGATCGACTTCCTGAAAACACTATGATTATGTGAAGATCTAATTCGCGCTGGCCGCCGCCAATCAACCGTTGGCGTGCAATTCATCCCACAACTTCACATAATCGACGACTGTGCATAATCGGCCTTATGTGAAGCTTCACATAAGGCCGAGGAGCCGTCCGTCAACGGCGGGATTCAGTGCGGCACCGCGTGAGTCAGGAGCAGGCGGGAAACGCTACAGCCACCCCGGCATCTGTGCCACCAACGCCTGCTTGTCCTTGACCGCCTCGCCGACTAGAGAAAATCCCAGCGGCTTGCCGTCGGCGTCCTTGAACAAGGCGCGCACCCCCGTCGGTTCGACTTCCTCACGCCATGCGCCTGCGGCGCCGGCCGGAGGCGGGCAGACCACGGTCGGGCAGGCGGGTGTTTTCACCACCACCGGCATGGCCGGGTAGCTCAGCGCCGTGGGTGTGCCGGCCAGCGTCTTGGCCAGCGCCCGCGCCTGCTGCATGATGGGCAGGACGAAAGGCAGCACCAGGCCTTGGACTTCGAGACAATCGCCCAGCGCAAACACATCCGGGTCGGAAGTCGCCAGCAGCTTGTCGGTCACCACGCCGCGATTGGTCTGCAACCCGGCCGCGCGCGCCAGTTCGGTTTCCGGTTTCAGGCCGACGGCGGAGAGGACCAGATCGGCGCTGAATTCCTGGCCCTGGGTGTCGGTGAGGACCAGGCCAGCCTGGGTGCGATCCACGCGGGCGATGGTGGTATTGAAGTGGAAACTCACTCCGGCTGATTCCAGCCGGGTGCGGAAGAACTCGGCGGCCTGTGCCGGCAGCAGGC
Source organism: Sterolibacterium sp. (assembly GCA_041665185.1). Lineage (GTDB taxonomy): Bacteria > Pseudomonadota > Gammaproteobacteria > Burkholderiales > Rhodocyclaceae > JACRAR01. The sequence continues at coordinate 35,944 of JBAYJH010000001.1, read as the reverse complement.
GGCCCAGCGCCTGCGGTGCCAGGTCGAACACATCCGCTGCTATCCCGGCCAGGCGCAGATCATTGGCGAACTCGCAGCCGATCAGGCCGCCGCCAAGGATCGCGACACGCTGGACGCCCGCCAACCGGTCGCGGAAGGCGGCGTAGTCGGCGAGGCCGTTGACCGAGAGGATTTCCTGCGCGCCGTTACCCGCTATGGGCAGGCGGATCGGCTGGGCGCCGAGGGCCAGCACCAGCCGGCCGTATTCGAGGCGGCCGGCTTCGGTCTCGATGGCATGCTCGCCCGGCAGCAACCGTGTCACCCAGGTCTGGGCGCGAATCTCGACGTTCAACTGCGCCGCCAGCGCCTCGCGCTGAGTGAGCACCAGCTGGGTAGCGGACTTGCCGGCGGCCAGGGCGTTCGACAGGCTGGGTTTGGAGTAGAACCCGCCGTCGTCGGCCGTGACCAGGGTCAGCGGGACTTCCTTGTCCAGCTTGCGCAGTTCGCGGGCGACGCTGATGCCGGCCAGGCCGCTGCCGAGGATGACGACGGGTGGGCTCATGGCTTAGATCGCCATCATCTCGAAATCGGCCTTGGCCACGCCGCAATCCGGGCAGCACCAATCGGCCGGAATGTCCTCCCACTTGGTGCCGGCAGCGATGCCGTGTTCGGGGTCGCCTAGAGCTTCGTCGTAGATGTAACCGCAAACGATGCATAGATACTGTTTCATGTTCGATTCCTATCGTGGTTTGTTAGACGGAAATTTTATCGAGCTGGGCGCGATAGTGGCTGGCATGCCGTTCCTCGACGCGGGCCAGGGCGGCGAAGCGCTTGGCGGCCTTGGCGAGAGTCTCGGCGAAGCGGGCGGCGTGTTCCTTCGACTCGGCGATCTGCTGGTCGATCTCCGTGACCGCGGCGCTATGGCCTTCTTCCTCCGCGGCGTGGCGGAAAGACGGATACATCTCGGTGAACTCGTAGGTCTCGCCTTCGATGGCCATTTGCAGGCACCGGGCCGGCGTCATCGTCGCGGCCGGATAGAGCAGGTCGAGGTGGCCCCAGGCATGCTGGACCTCCTGGTCGGCGGTTTCCTCAAAAGTCTTGGCGGTCTGCTCGTCGCCGGCGGCGCGGCAGAGTCGGGCGAAATAGCGGTACTTGATGTGCGCCATCGATTCGCCGGCAAAGGCGGATTCGAGGTTCTTGATGGTTACGGATGCTTCTGGCTTGGTCATGTCGGGTCTCCTTGAACTCTGTTGAACGAACCGCGCAAGCGGTTGACGCTGCGCAGTCTAGGGAAACCCGATCGATTGATCCAATGAATTGTCGATATCGTTAGAATAGTCAAAGGCTATCGCTTCTTGACCGGTTTGGTCCCCGGTAGACGGCAGTCGAGCAAGGCGAGCCGCAGCAGATCGACCGCTTGATGGCGCGGGAAACTGGAACGCCACACCAGGCCAATGCGCCGCGTCGGCGTCGGATCGATGAAGGGCCGCACGCGCAACAGCTTGTCGTTCTTCGGGATCGGATCGGCGCAGGACGAGGGCATGACGCTGACGCCGATGCCGGACGCGACCATGTAGCGGATGGTTTCGAGCGAGCTGCCCTCGAGGATTTGCGGCGTGCCGGGGGCGTACCCCAAGGGCACTTCCTTCGGGGCGCTGGTCTGGGCGCAGAGGTCCAGCACCTGGTCGCGGAAGCAGTTGCCCGCGCCCAGCATCAGCAAGGGCTCGGCCAGTAGCCAGGCCGGTTCGATGGCCTTCAGCTTCGCCCAGGGATGCTGCGCCGGCACCAGGGCGCGAAACGCCTCGTCGTACACCGCCTGGGATACCAGGCCGGATTCCGCCAGCGGCAGGGCGATGACGATGACATCCAGTTCGCCGGCCTTGACTTCGTCGACCAGGCCTTCGGTGAAACCCTCCTTGATGATCAGCGGCATGCGCGGCGCGCGCTCGCGCAGCAGCGGCACCAGATTGGGCAACAGGTAGGGCGCAATGGTGTAAATGACGCCAATGCGCAACGCGCCGGACAGGGGATCCTTGCCCTGGGCGGCAACCTCGGCCACGCGGGCAGCTTCGGCGAGGACGCGCTCGGCCTGGGCGACGATCTGCGCGCCGATGGGGGTGACGCTGACTTCCGCGCCACGCTCGAACAACACCACGCCGAGTTCGTCCTCCAATTTCTTCACCGCCACCGACAGCGTCGGCTGGGCCACGAAGCACTTTTCGGCGGCGCGCCCGAAATGGCGCTCGCGAGCGAGAGTGACGATGTAGCGCAGATCGGTCAGAGTCATGATTTCACGGCTTGTCGATTCATGTCGATGATATCGGCTGGAACAGCACGTCGAGGTCGGTCGCGGTGATCAGATGCTGCTGCGTACCGACACCCGCAAGCAGATTGTCGGCAAGGCCGCGTTTGCGATCCTGCAAGGCCAGAATCTTCTCTTCCACCGTTCCCTGGGTCAACAATTTATACACGAATACCGCCTTGTCCTGGCCGATGCGATGGGTGCGCGCCGTCGCCTGTTCTTCCACCGCCGGATTCCACCACGGATCGTAATGGATCACGGTGTCGGCGGCGGTCAGGTTCAGGCCCGTTCCACCGGCCTTTAGGCTGACCAAGAACAGCGGCACCTCGCCGGCCTGGAAGCGGCGGATCGGCGTGTCCCGGTCCTTGGTCTGCCCGGTCAACTTCAGGTAGTCGATACCGCGGCGGGCAAGCTCTTCCTCGATCAGAGCCAGCATGCTGGTGAACTGCGAGAACAACAGCACGTGGCGCCCTTCGGCCAGCAGTTCCGTGAGCATTTCCAGCAGCAGGTCGAGCTTGGCCGATTCGTGCTGCCTCGTCGCATGGCCTGCCCCGTGCAGCTTCACCAGGCGCGGATCGCAACAAGCCTGCCTGAGCTTAAGCAGGGCATCGAGGATCATGATTTGACTCTGCGCCACGCCTCTCGAGGCCAGCACCTGGCGCAGCTTCTTGTCGAAAGCCAGGCGCAACGATTCGTACAGGTCGCGCTGACTGCCCGCCAGTTCCACCCAGCGGATGATCTCGGTCTTGGGCGGCAACTCGGTGAGCACTTGCTCCTTGGTTCGCCGCAGCAGGAACGGCCGCACGCGTTCCGCCAACTGTTGACGGCGTTCGTTGTCGCCCTGTTTTTCGATGGGAGTGCGAAACGTGGTGGCGAAGCGGCGCACATCGCCGAGCAAACCCGGCAACAGGAAATGATATTGCGCCCACAGTTCGCCCAGATGATTTTCCAGCGGCGTGCCGGTCAGCGACAGGCGATGCCGTGCCTTGAGCTGGCGCGCCACGCGGTGCGACTGTGCCTTGGGATTCTTGACGAACTGCGCCTCGTCGAGTATCAGCAGGTGGTAGTCCTGCGCCAGCAAGGCCTGCTGGTCGCGCACCAGCAGCGGGTAGGTGGTGAGGATGACATCCGCGCCGGCCATCTCGTGGAAGCGCGCGGCGCGCTCCGGTCCGTGCAGCGTCAGCATCTTCAGGTCAGGGGCGAACTGCTGCGCCTCGCTGCGCCAGTTGGTGATCAGGCTGGTCGGCAAGATCACCAGGCTCGGACGGTCGGCCCGCCCGCTGGATTTTTCCAGATGCAGGTGGGCCAGGGTCTGCACTGTCTTGCCCAGGCCCATGTCGTCGGCGAGGATGCCGGCGAGCCCGTAACTACGCAGAAATTGCAGCCAGTTGAGACCGGTCTGCTGGTAAGGGCGCAGCGTCGCCTTGAAGCCGGGCGCGGGCAGAGCCTCGGCAATGCCGGAAAAATCCCGCAGGCGACGACCCATCTCGCGCAGTCGCTCGCCACCCAGCCAGTGACCCGGCAGCCTTTCGAGGTCGGCCAGGGCGCCGGCATTGAGTCGCGACAGGCGGGGACGCTCCTGGTCGCCGGCAAATTCGAGCAGCGGCCCGAGCCAGGCCCGCAGGCGTTGCACCGGAACCGGCAAGACGCGCCGCTCGTCCAGCGCCAAGGGAACCCGCTCATCGTCGCCGAGAGGACGCAACTCATCCAGGATCTTCGGCCGCGCCGCAATCAGGCGCGCCAGCGGTTCCACCAGGCTGGTACGCAGGCCGTCGATCACCACGCCGAGATCGAGATCGAACCAGTCGCCGTTGCCTTCGACTTCATCTTCCAGAACTTCGATGAACCAATCATCGGCTTCGGCGAGATGGAATGGAAAATCTTCGGCGATCTCGACGCGTATTCCCGCCGCCTCCAGCACCGGTACGCTTTCATCGAGGAACTTCACCCAGCTATCGACATCCTGGCGCGCCGTGAACAAGCAATCACCCACCGCATCGACGCGCAGATAGTTCGGAAAGCGCCGCCGATAGCTCTCCATGCCTTGCGCCTGTAGCCGTTGCCAGACACCGCGTTCGCTCGCCACATCGCGCAGCAGCATGACCGAGCGGCCGGCGCGTTGTCCATGCAGCAACGGGGGCGGCGTCTCCGCGCCGGAAACGCGCGGCAGGCCGGGATACTCAAACCACAGCGTGGCCACTGCCAGCTCATCGGTCAGGCTGAAGGCGGCGGTATGGCGAAAGCGCCCGGCTTGCAGGCGCACCACCGCGGCCGGCTTGCCGGCATTTTCTTCGGGAATGGCCGCTTCGGGCAAAGGCAGCGACAAGCCGCGCGACGCGCCAAGTTCGCGCAAACGATCGCGCACCAGCAAGGCGTCGAGGTCGTCCAGCGGGGGCGCGGCAAGGAGCTGGGCCGCCATGTCTTCAGGCAGGTCCAGACGCAATTCTCCTGCCAGGTGGCGCGCGCTATCCAAGTACCAAAGCGGCTGGGTCGGCAGCAAACTCAGGTTTCCATCGGTATCCAGAACCAGTCTCTGGCGCCCCTGTTCGTCGCGCTGCCAGGCCAGTGCCGCAGTGAGCGTCGCACCCGTGCCCAGTGCGGGCTGCGTGACCTCACCGAGATGCAATCGTCCCGTCCTCAGAGTCATGCGCAACAACTGGGCACCCTCTTCACCACGCAAGACCAGGGACTCTTCGATCGAAAACATGATGGTTTTCTGAAACGCCAGAAACAGGCGCAGGATCGGCAGGTCGTCGGGCTGATAGTAGGTCGGCACATTTCCCCAGGTCAGGCGGTGAAAATCCGGGCGGATGGCTTCAGGACGGCCATATCCGCCATGCTTCAACAAACGCGCCTTGAACAGCTTGAGATGAAAATCCGGCAGCGACAGCACATAGAGGATGCACTGGTCGCCGGTATTCGCCGGCGGTTCGGTGCTTTGCTCCAGGGTGTGCAACCACGCCAGCGCTTCGGGCGTCGGTTCCTGGCGGCCGTGCCCGCTGTCGTTGCCGGCATGGGATTGGTTGATTTCCGATCTCCAGGCATGCAATAGCGCAACGACATGCTTGCAGTTATCCCCGACCGGACAGCTACAGGAACCAGACACTCGCTGGACCACGCCATCGGCCAGGCTGAGCTTTACATCCTGCTTGTATTCGGTCCGATAGCTGCCGCGGCAGGTGCCGAGTATGCGCAATGTATCGGTGCCGGCGATGGTCTTGGTGACAACGCCGCGACCCCTTTCCGCATAGGCCAAGCCACGCTCAAGCGTCGCCCGGTCGAAGAACCGATCGGGGAAAAACCGGATCCGGGATAACTCGTCCATCGCGCTGTTCAAAGCGGACGTTCCCGTCGAATTCATGTATTTCATTAGCTGTCGATGAGCACCAATTCCAGGACAAAAGCAGCGAGGCGGGGCATCGCCCAAGTCAACCCGGAAGAGTATCAGAGTCTGGGCCACCGCACCTTCTCAATTTGTCAAAATATCGGCAGACACTACCGGTCGTGTTCCGGGCTGGCGCTTGCTTGACGCATATCAATATTCACAAGGCTCGTTGATCTAGGATGGGCGGGTCAATTCACAATCCAATTTGTATTTCGGGAAACGAGGGGTGCCATGGAAGACCGGCTGGTATTTGGTTCCAGATATCGGGTGGGCGTCGAGCAAGTTGATCTGGAACACCAGAAGCTGTTCGAGCTTGCGAGCCACATCTACGACAGCCTGGCACTCGACGTCATCGTCCCGATGCACGAGATTCGCTCCGCTATTGACGAACTCATCGAGTGCACGGAAGCACATTTTGCGCACGAAGAAGTGTTGATGGCAGACTCCGCTTACCCAAATCTGGAGGATCACCGGGCAATTCACGCCGAGCTGATTTCAAGAATCAAGAGCTTCGAAACACAGATGGAAAAAACCGGACAAATGACCCCAGTCGATGTTTATGACTTTCTCTGTAGCTGGTTGGGTGACCACATACTAACCAACGACATGCGGTTCGGCGAGTTCGTGTCGCGCCAATCCGGTCCCGATGCCGTAAGGGCATAAGCTTACCCGCCCCCGGGCACCCATCCCTCTCGACCCAACCACCCCGGATTGCCCCAACTGTGGGATGATTGCCCGCTGCCACGCCCCAGTGCGGCGGCCATGATCCAGTCTGCCCGGTGTGAATTTTTTCCTTTCTCGCCTGGCACGATCAGGTCTACCCTGATCGAGTATTCGCTACTTCGGAGGATGTCGATCATTTTAGACCCGCATTGCGCGCTGTGCCAGGGACCCGGAGGCGATATCCTGTGGCAGGATGGGTTATGTCGCGTGGTCCGCGTTGGTGGCGCAGAAGGGAATGATTATCCCGGCTACTGCCGGATCATCTGGCGCGACCATGTGCGCGAAATGACCGATCTCGATACCTCGGAGCGGCATCGGCTGATGACGCTGGTTTTCGCTACCGAGTCGGCATTGCGCCGGCTTTACGCCCCTGACAAAATCAATCTGGCGAGTCTCGGCAACCTTGTGCCGCACTTGCACTGGCATGTGATTCCGCGATTCCTGGACGATCCTCATTTCCCGTCGCCGATCTGGTCCGGCGAGAGGCCGCGCGGAAATCGCGCGGCAGCCGGGCCTGTCGTCGACAATCCTGCATTGCACCAGGCGATCTCCCGGGCGATGTCCGAAGCATCAGGAGAAAATGTATGAGTCTTGCGGGCTTGGACTTCGGTCTACCGCCGTTCTCTACCGAAACATTGCCGGAATTTGCCGACGAAGACTCTTGCCGCGTGTGGCTGGCCGGGTTGCCGCTGACCAACATCACGCTGGCACAGACGCGGCTGACGCTGCAATTGAATCTTCTCAATCGCTACCCCTTGCGCACCGACCGGCGCTTGCGAGTACTTGAATTGCTGGAGGAACCGATCGCCTTCGTGCAAGAGCAATGTTTGCTGCGCTATGCCGGACGCCCCCTACCTTTCAACGTTACGGAACAGGCGGCGTTCGATTCCAGCCAGGCACTCTGGCAGGAACTCGTCACCGGCTATCTGCACTGTCTAGACGCAGCGGCTGGGCCGGCGGCCGGCGCAGTGCTGTCACCGCACCAGATGGCGTCACTCGCGGCAACCCGTGCATTGAAGGCAATGTCGGCGATCTACTTCGATGCTTGCCAGGCAAACTTCCTGACCGCACCCACCTTCTGGCGGCAGTTGCACATGATTTTCGCCGCCGCAGAAGCCATGAAGGCAAGTCAGTTGCCTATTGAGGACGACTCTCGCTACAAGTCGACCGCCGCGTCCGCCTATGTCGTGGTGTTGTTGCTGGCAGCGTCTGCGCCGATCGAGCTTGGCCCCAAACAGCGACACCTGGTGGTGGATTGGGCGCAACGCTGGGCGAATAAGGTGACTGTCCTGAACCGGACTCCGGCCGACCAAAGAACGCCGCCGCTGTGTGTGGATCTGAGTTCCGATCAAGCCGCCACATTCCAGCAACACCCGGCGCAAAGCGATGTGTTGCGCTGGCTGGATCTCTCGGAGTTGCGCAAGAGCATCAAGAAGCGTCTGGTGCTGTTGGCGCAAGGGGAATCTCCCCAGGCGCTGCAACTCGGCAAAGATTGCGAACAGCCTGGCTGCGAGGCCTTGTTGAAGCGGATTTATCGATGCTGGTGCAAAGGCGGGCTCAAGGAAGACGCCGCCAAGGTACGCTCGACCCAGCACGGCAAACCCAACTGTCACGTGGTCAGCGGTTTCGAAGCAATTCATTATCAACTGACCGGCCAGATCACCCTGAAGCAGGATGGTTCGATCTATCTGAAGAATCGCCAACATGAGGAGATCGCCACTTTCGGCCGCACCACCACGTATTTTGCTGAAGGAAACGGCGAACCGCCGGATCTCAAGCTCGAGGAATGGCGGATCATCGATCAGCATGCCGCCGCTCTGCGTCTCGAACGTCCTTTGAGTCCTCCGGGCAAACCCATGGCCAGGGAACAATTGGTCGCCGTCCGAATTCATGATGGCGAAGGCTTCATGCTCGGGAAGTTGGTCTGGATCGCCATGAGCGCCAGCCGGGATGCGCTTGTCGCCAGGATAGATCTATTCCCCGGTCGGCCGGAGGGCGCCGGCATGCGTAGGGTGGATCCTGGACCGGCCCATGTCCAATACAGCCGGTGCCTGTTCCTGCCGGATGTGGATCAACTGGGAGAAGCGGCCAGCATGCTGCTTCCCGCGGGCTGGTTCGCCGCCAACCGGATACTCGCCGTCAAGACGCAAACCGAAGAGACACGCCAAGTCCGCCTTGACCGCCTGGTCGGGCGCGGAGCAGATTTTGAGCGGGCTACTTTCGTTGGGCTATGACGCCGCTCACGGCGGCGGCCTCAGCCCGGCGGAGCAGGAAGCGCCGAAAAACGATAGCCGCTGCCACGCACGGTCTGAATCAAGGTATCGTGCCCGCTGATCTCAAGAGCGGCGCGCAGGCGGCGGATATGCACATCGACGGTTCGCTCCTCCACAAAGACATGGTCGCCCCATACCTGATCCAGCAGTTGGGTGCGGCTATGCACTCTTTCCGCATGCGTCATCAGAAAATGCAGCAAGCGAAACTCGGTCGGGCCGAGGATGACCGGCTTGTCCCCGGCACTAATTCGATGTGTCGCCGGATCAAGAATTAGATTACCGGTTTGAACCGGATCTTCAGTCGCCTGGGGCGCTCCGCGTCGCAGCACGGCCTTGATGCGGGCCATCAGTTCGCGCGGGGAAAACGGCTTGGTGATGTAGTCGTCGGCCCCGGTTTCAAGGCCGAGTATCTTGTCGCGCTCGTCGCCCTTTGCGGTGAGCATGATAATCGGCACACGCCGGGTTCGCTCTTCGCTTCGCAACAAGCGCGCAAGATCGATCCCGCTCATGCCCGGCAACATCCAGTCGAGCAACACCAGATCGGGCAGGGTCGAGTTTATCTGCTGCAACGCGGATTCTGCGTCACCGGCAGCCACCGCGGCATGGCCGGCGCGCTTCAGGCTTGCCAGGATCAATGCCTGAATAGCTGGCTCGTCTTCAACAATCAGAATGCTGGCAGCCATGGCGCAATACTCTTCGATTCGGTCGCCCCAGTGTATTGCCGTGAGATGACAGTTTGATGACAAATACCCGGTGAGAAAGATCACCCGGAATCGGGTTCTGCGTTATGATAATCCGCTCTCGTTCACTCAGGCACTTCAACATGGCAGGCCTCGACAAGCATACCCCGGCACCCACCGAGATCAAGCTCCATCAGAAATCACGCTTGCTTGAAATCGCTTTCGCCGACAACAAGACCTTCAAACTCAGCCACGAACTGTTGAGGGTTTTCAGTCCGTCGGCGGAAGTCCGCGGCCATGGCCCTGGCCAGGAGGTGTTGCAAACCGGCAAGCGCAATGTGGATATCCTGAGTATCGAACCGGTCGGCAACTATGCGGTCAAACTGAGCTTTTCCGATGGCCACGACACCGGCCTTTATTCCTGGGACCTGTTGTACAACCTCGGCGAGCATCAGGACCAACTTTGGCAGGAATATCTCTCTCGCCTCGAAACCGCCGGTGCCAGCCGCGATGTCGACAGCAGTGCCTCGACTGCTCCAGGCCCGGCGCACCAGGGCGGGTCCTGCGGACACCACTGAAGATGTCGGACCGGCAAACGCATTTCGGTTTCAAACAGGTCGCAGAGGAGGACAAGGCGAGCCACGTCGCCGGCGTATTCTCGTCGGTCGCACAGAAATACGATGTCATGAATGACCTGATGTCGCTGGGCCTGCACCGTTTGTGGAAGCAGTTCGCCATTCAGATTTCCGCTGTCAAATCGGGCGAACGCGTGCTCGACGTGGCGGGAGGCACGGCCGACCTGTCGCGAGCCTTCGCCAGGCGCGTGGGTAATTTCTCCAAGACCGGCGGACAAGTCTGGTTGACCGACATCAACAGCGCCATGTTGACGGTCGGTCGCGATCGCATGCTCGACGAAGGCATATTGATGCCGACCGCGCAATGCGACGCGGAGCGGCTACCCTTTCCGGACAACTATTTCGACTGCGTCATGGTTGCCTTCGGCTTGCGCAATATGACACACAAGGAACAGGCCCTGGCGGAAATGCAGCGCGTTCTTAGGCCGGGTGGCCGCCTCCTGGTGCTGGAGTTTTCCAAGGTCTGGCAACCCCTGGAAGGTGCCTATGATGTATATTCGTTCAAGTTGCTGCCCTGGCTGGGCAATAAGGTCGCCGGCGACGCCGACAGTTACCGCTACCTCGCCGAGTCGATCCGCATGCATCCTGACCAGGAAACACTCAAGAAGTTGATGGAACAAGCCGGGCTGGAGCGGGTCGAATATTTCAATCTCACTGCGGGGGTAGTTGCCCTGCACCGTGGCTACAAACTCTAGTGCCCGCCGTTGGTTCTGGGGTTCTAGTGCCCGTCGTTGTTCCTGGAGTGTTAGTGCCCACTGTTCCGGGAATACTAGGGCCCGCACTTGATATACGGCTGCTGGTACCCATATTTTGTTCGGGATGTTAGCCCGGTCCCATTTTTCGCGTTACCTGGAGGTTCATATGAATCGTAGTTTGATTTCGCTGTTCGCACTGGTTCTGTCCATTGGTGTCTTCACCTTGTCTTCGCCGGATGCCGAGGCCAAGCGTCTGGGAGGCGGTTTGTCCTCCGGCATGAAACGCGATAGCGGCATCATGCAGCGCCAGGCAGTGCCGAACACTCCGGCAGCGCCGACTCAGTCTGTTGCGCCCAGGCCGGCAACACCGACCCCAGCGGCGGCACCGTCCGGCATGGGCCGCTTTCTCGGCCCCCTGGCTGGCTTGGCCGCTGGCATCGGTATCGCCTCGCTGCTTTCCCATTTCGGCATGGGTGGTTTGGGCGAAGGCTTCTCCTCGATCATCATGATGCTGTTGATCGGTGCCGCGGTATTTTTCGTCGTCCGCATGGTGATGAATCGCAAGGCAGCGCAAACCCCTTCCAGCGGCCTTGCGCCGCTTCAATACGCCGGCGCTGGCGCCGCACCGGCCCCGGCGCAGCAAGCCAATTTTGAAGCGCTGGCCCCGGCAGGCAGCGCAACTCCGGTGGCGGGTGATATTCCCGTTCCGGCAGGTTTCGATGTCGATGGCTTCGTGCGCCAGGCCAAGCTCAATTTCGTCCGCTTACAGGCCGCCAACGACGCCGGCAATATGGACGATATCCGCGCCTTCACCACCCCGGAAATGTTCGCGGAAATTCAACTCGAATACCAGGAACGCGGCAAAGCCGTTCAGCAAACCGATGTGGTGCAGTTGAACGCCGCACTGCTCGATGTCAGTACCGAGGCGGGCCGTCAAATTGCCAGCGTGCGGTTTTACGGCAGCATCCGCGAGACCGCCGCCGCCGCGCCGGAAGCCTTTGACGAAGTCTGGCATCTCGCCCGTCCCGCCGATGGCAGCAGCGGCTGGGTTATCGCCGGTATCCAGCAACTCAACTAGATCGTCCATGCTCGATCAGGCCGCCCTGGCTGCGCTGAATCACCTGCTGCTCGGCGCATCCTGGGCTAGGGCGCGCCTGGCGCCGTTCGCCGGCCAGGCGGCGCGCTTGTCGCTACCACCGTTCCGACTGGATTTCCTGATTGGGACTGACGGATTGCTGGTCGCAACCGATTTGGATAACGGCCGCTGCGATGTCGAGATCTCGCTGCCGGTGGACACCCCGCTGCTGGCACTGCGTGGATCGGAAGCCGTAGCAAGAGCCGCACGCATTTCCGGATCAGCTGAAATTGCCGATGCGCTGGGCTTCGTGCTGCGCAATCTGCGTTGGGATTTCGAGGAAGACCTGAGCCAGCAGATCGGCGATATCGCCGGCCACCGTATCGCCGGATTGATCAAGGCATTCGGCACCTGGCAACATCAGGCAACACGCAACCTTGCCGAGAATTTTGCCGAATATCTCAGCCAAGAACAGCCTGCTTTGCTCAATAAGAGCGCCCTGAACGGGTTTTCTGAAACCGTCAATCGACTGGGTGATGATCTGGCGCAAATCGATTTGCGCATTCGTCGACTCGGCGCTTAAGTGGCGGTGAGGCCCAACTCAGCCCCATAGGGCTCGCTCGGATACTGGAAGGCCACCGGGCCGTCCGGTTTGGCATTGACGAACTGTTGCACGAAGGGGTTGCCGGAAGAGAACATCTCCGTCGCCGGCCCCTCCGCGACCACCGCTCCGTCGTGTACAAAATAGACGTAATCGACAACTTTCAGCGATTCCGACATATCGTAAGTCACCACGATCGAGGTCACGCCAAGGGCGTCGTTGAGGCGTCGAATCAGACTCGCGACCACATTCAGCGATATCGGGTCGAGGCCGGCAAATGGTTCGTCATACATGATCAGCATGGGATCCAGCGCGATCGCGCGGGCCAGAGCGACGCGGCGTGCCATGCCGCCGGAAAGCTCACCCGTCATCATTGCCGAAACCCCGCGCAGCCCCACAGCGTGGAGCTTCATCGACACCAGATCGCGTATCAAGTCTTCGGGCAGATCGGTCAGTTCACGCATCGGGAAAGCGACGTTGTCGAAGACGCTCATATCGCTATACAAGCCACCCATCTGGAACATCATGCCCATGTCGCGGCGCAATCCGTACAGGCCATCGTCGTCGAGTTCGTGTACTACCTTGCCGGCGACTTTGACGCTGCCGCTACGCGGCTTCAACTGGCCGCCCAGAAGTCGCAGCAGCGTTGTCTTGCCGCTACCGCTGACGCCCAGGATGGCGACGACCTTGCCCCGCTGGATCGTCAGATTGATGCCTTTCAGCACCAGCCGATCACCGTAGGCAAAATGCAGATCGCTGATCTCGACCAGGTTTTCCGGCGCCGGCTGATTCATGGGGAGAACTCGCGCCCGCCGCCGAGCGCCTTGTAGAGTTGCGCCGCCGTAGACAGCAGCACCCGGCGTGTTTGCAGCACCGCCTGTTGCGCAGCATACGATTCGCGCTGGCCATCGAGCACTTCCAGATAACTCGACACTCCTGCCTGGTAGCGCGCTTCCGCCAGGCGCAGCCGTTCGCCTTGTAACTTGTCCGCCCGTTGCTGGGCGCGCAGTTGCTCGGCCAGCAACTCCCTTGCGGCCAGCAAATCGGCCACTTCGCGGAACGCCTGCTGGATCGCCTTCTCATACTCGGCGACGGCGATATCCTGGCGAGCTTCGGCCAGATCCGCTCCTGCGCCGGCACGCCCTGAGTCGAACAGAGGGTACCGCAAGACCGGCTGGAAACTCCAGGTGCCTTGTCCGGCGTCGAACAGGCCCGACAAAGCGCTGCTTGCGGAACCCAGGCCGGCCGTCAGGGAAATGCGTGGCAGGAAGGCGGCGCGTGCAGCACCGATATTGGCATTGGCGGCGATCAGCCGTTGCTCGGCCGCCAGCACATCGGGACGTTGCAACAAGGCTGTCGAGGGCATGTCAACAGCGAGGTCTGGAGTAACTCCTTGGTCAGCCAGTGAGCGCCCAGCTGGCAATCCGGACGGTTCATTGCCGACCAGCAGCACCAGCGCATTCTTGGCGGCTACCCGCTGGCGTTCCAAGTTGGCCAGTTCCGCCCGCGCCAACTCGAGTGCACCGTCAGCCTGGAGGTAGTCTAGATCGCCGGCCAGGCCCACATCGCGGCGGCGGCTTACCAGCAAGCGAGTCTGCTCGCGAGTCTTTGCGGTCGCGCGCGCCAGTGCCGTGCGTTCCTCCATCTCCTGCAAGCTCAAATAGGCGTTGGCCACGTCGGCGATCAGCATCAGGCGCACGGCTTGTCGGGCCTGCTCGGTGGCCAGATAGCTGGCCAAGGCGGCTGCGTTGAGATTCTTCACCCGGCCCCAGAAATCCAACTCGAAAGACGGCAGCGACAAGCCCACATCGTAACGATGGCCGACGCTCGGCCGTCCGCTCAGCGAAAGATCGCCTGGCGTGCGCGCCGAGCTACCGCTGGACACCAGATCGACGCCCGGGAAACGGTCGGCGCGAACGATGCCGAACAAGGCGCGAGCTTCTTCGACGCGCGCCACGGCAATGCGCATGTCGCGGTTATCGTCGATCGCCGCGGCGATCAGGGCCTGCAAACGCGGATCGGGAAAGAAGTCGCGCCAGGCGGTCGTGCCGGCCTCTCGCTTGGCATCGCCGACGGCCACTATTGGCCACGCTGCCACCACCGGCGGTTCGGGTCTATGGTACTCGGGAGCCAGCGAACAGCCCGCGACCAGTGTTCCCAGGACCAGGATCAACGGCCTGTTACCCCAGAACCAAGGGCGGGCATTAATCATGGCCGTGCTCCTGGTGGCGGCGGGCATGGCCGGGAAATATCTTGCGCACCACGACAAAGAATACCGGCACCAGAAAGATTGCCAGGAAGGTTGCCGCAAGCATGCCGCCGATGACGCCGGTGCCGATGGCATGGCGGCTGTTGGCGCCAGCCCCTGTCGACACAGCCAGGGGCAGCACCCCCAGAATGAAGGCAAACGAGGTCATCAGGATGGGCCGGAAGCGCATGCGGCATGCCTCCAGCGTCGCGTCGTAGAGACCCATCCCGCGCTCCTGAAGATCACGGGCAAATTCGATGATGAGGATGGCATTCTTGCTGGACAAACCGATGATGGCGATCAGTCCGACTTTGAAATAGACGTCGTTGGGCAATCCCCGCAGGGTCACCGCCAAGGTCGACCCGAAAACACCCAGCGGCACCACCAGCATCACCGCGAACGGAATCGACCAACTTTCATACAGTGCCGCCAAAGCCAGAAAAGCCACCAGCATGGCCAGCGCGAACAGCAGGGGGGCTTGACTGCCGGAGAGCTTTTCCTCGAACGAGGTGCCGGACCATTCAAAACCGAAACCTAGCGGCAGGTTACTGGCCGCCTGCTCCATCGACTGCATCGCTTCACCGGTGCTGCGGCCAGGGGCCGGACCGCCGGAAATCTTCATGGCCGGCAGGCCGTTGTAGCGGTCGAGTTTGGGCACGCCGATGATCCAGTGTGCGCTGACGATTTCCGCCAGCGGCACCATCGTACCGCTCCGATTGCGCACCGGCAGGCGCAGGATCGCGTCCGGAGTCGTTCGCAAACTCGGGTCCGCCTGCATCAGTACCCGAAGGATGCGGCCTTGTCGCTCAAAGTCGTTGATGTAGGCCACTCCCATCGTGGATTGCAGAGTTTCATTGAGATCGGCGAGGGACACGCCCAGCGTTTCAGCCTTGCGTCGATCAATGTCGAGCAGGAGCTGCGGCGAAGCTTCCTGGCCTTCCGGGCGCACGCCGGTCAGCGTCGGATTCTGCATCGCCATGCCCAATGCCACATTGCGCGCCTCCAGCAGTTTTTCGCGGCCGTGACCGGCTCGATCCTGTAGGCGGAAATCAAAGCCGCCGGTAGAGGCGAGTTCCGGGATGGGCGGCGGGTTGACGGCGAACATGATAGCCTGCTTGATCTGGAAGAAGGCCATGTTCGCCCGTCGGACCACTGCGGTGGCGGAATGCTCGGCGCCGGGGCGCTCGTCCCATTCCTTCAGACGCACAAACGCCAGCGCGGCGTTCTGGCCCCGGCCAAAAAACGAAAAGCCGACCACGCCGATGACTTTGGCGACTTCGGGCTGCTTCAGGTAATACTGCTCGACCTGGGACAGGACTTCTAGGGTGCGCTCCTGCGAGGCTCCCGGCGGCAGTTGAATCATATTGATGAAGTAGCCCTGGTCTTCTTCGGGCAGGAAGCTTCCGGGCAGGTTCAGGAACAGCCAACCCGTCGCACCGATGATGGCCGCGTATGCCAGCAGGTATCGGCCGGGCCTCGGCAACATGCGTCCGACCCAGGAACGATAGCCTGCCCGGGTACGATCGAAGAAACGATTGAAGGCACCGAAAAAACCGGTGCTGGGAAGTACTTCAGTGCCCGGTTCATGTTTGAGCAGCGTGGCACACAGCGCCGGAGTAAGCGTCAGTGCCATGAGGATGGAGAATCCCATGGCGAGCAGCAAGGTCATCGCAAACTGGCGGTAGATGACGCCAACAGAGCCGCCGAAGAACAGCATGGGCGCAA
The DNA here is from genome assembly GCA_041665185.1 of Sterolibacterium sp. GTDB lineage: Bacteria > Pseudomonadota > Gammaproteobacteria > Burkholderiales > Rhodocyclaceae > JACRAR01. The sequence goes on along the minus strand of JBAYJH010000001.1, from coordinate 19,623 downwards.
ACACCGACGACAAGACCAGGGTGATGCCAATGATGGCGTTGAAGATCTGGTCCATCGCCTTGCGCGCCGCTTCCCGTGGCTCCAACCCTTCCTCGTTCATAATGCGCTCGACCGCTTCAACGACCACGATGGCGTCATCGACCACGATGCCGACGGCCAGCACCATGGCGAACAGGGTTAGTACGTTAATCGAGTAGCCGAATACGTAAAGGCCCGCCAACGCACCGGTCAGTGCGACCGGCACAACGATGGCGGGAATCAGCGTGGCGCGGAAGTTTTCCAGAAACAGGTAAATCACCAGGAAGACCAGCAGCATCGCTTCGATCAGTGTCAGGAGCACTTCCTTGATGGAGATATCGATGAAACGTGAGGTGTCGTAGGGGACATCCCAAGCAATCCCCTTGGGGAAGTTTGGCGCCATTTCTTCCATCTTGGCACGCACCGCCTTGACCACGTCCAGGGCATTGCCATCCGGCGAGACGCGGATGGCAATCGCTGCATTCGGTTGTCCGCCCAGGCGCGCCAGGATGTTGTAGTCCTGGGAGCCCAGTTCCACTCTTGCCACGTCCTTCACCCTCAGAGCGGAACCGTCCGGCTGGGTTCGGATGAGAATATTGCCGAACTGTTCCGGCGTCTCCAGGCGGCTGCGCGTCACGATCACGGCATTCAACTGTTGGCCCGGCATAGCCGGCACCTGGCCCAATTCCCCGGCGGCCAGCTCGACGTTCTGGGCGCGTACCGCGCGGGTCACCTCTCCCGGCGTGAGATTGTAGGCCTGTAGCTTTTCCGGCTTGAGCCACAACCGCATCGAGTATTCGGTCCCGAACATCAGGGCTTCCCCGACGCCTTTGACGCGGCGTAGCGAGTCCAGCACCGTGGCCGCGGCGAAACTGCCTAGATCGACAGCTGACTGGCTCTTGTCGGGCGAATAGAGCGAAACGAACATCACGTAGTTGCGCGATGGTTTGGTGACGGGCACACCCACCCTGCGGACATCGTCGGGCAGCCGGGCTTCGACACGCTTGAAACGGTTCTGCGCCTCGACCGACGCGATGTCGATGTTGGTGCCTGGCTGGAAGGTGAGCGTCACCGTGCCCGTGCCGAGTTCGGAAGAAGACTCCATATACAGCAGGCGCTCGATGCCGTTCATTTCCTGCTCGATCAACGCCGTCACCGTGCTTTCGACCACCTTGGCCGAAGCGCCGGGATAGACGATGTTGAAGGCGATGGAAGGGGGCGCCACCGCCGGATACTGGGAGACCGGGAGGATGCGCAATGCCAGCATACCGGCGAGGAGGATCACCAGCGCAATGACCCAGGCAAAGATGGGACGATCGATGAAGAATTTGGCGAGCATGCTTACCCCTGTTTCTTGCCGGCCACCGGCGACTGCGCGGCGGGCGCGGCGTTCTGGTTCCAGGGTACGGGCTTCACCGGGGCGCCCGGACGGACCTTCTGCAAGCCGTTGACCACCACTTGCTCACCGCCCTTTAGTCCTGCGGCGATGATGAAGTCACCGCCACTCATGCCGCTGGTGGTCACTGGCCGAGGTGCAATCTTGTTGGCTGAATCCACCAGCAAGACGAACTGCCCTTGTGGCCCCGCCTGAACGGCACGCTGTGGGATGCGTATGGCCTGGTCGACGGTTGCTTCTTGAAAGCGGACTCGCACGAAGGTCCCAGGCAATAGATCATGATTGGGATTGGGGAAAACAGCCCGCATCGAGACGCTGCCGGTGGCGGGATCGACGGCCAAATCGGAAAACAGGAGTTTTCCCGGTTGCGAATAGACCGTGCCGTCCTCAAGAACCAATTCCACCTGGGCACGCTCGGCAGGCTTGAGTTTTCCGGTCCGAATCGCCTGTTTCAAGCTCAGCAGGTCGCTTCCCGGCTGGGTGAAATTGGCATAGATCGGATCGATCTGTTCGATGGTGGCGAGCTGAGTTGCCTCGTTGCGGCTTGCCAACGCGCCCTCGGTCACCAGGGCGCGGCCGATGCGCCCGGAAATCGGCGCCGGGACCATGGTGTTTTCCAAATCCAGGCTTACCCGCGTCAACGCCGCTTCGGCCTGCTTCACCCTGGCATCCGCCAGGTCGACTTCCTGGCGGCTGACAGCCTTGACCTCGAGCAGCGGCTGGTAGCGCTGCAGGGTCAGCCGGGCAATTACCAGATCGGCCTTGGCGGAGTCGACGCTCGCCTGGTAGTTGCGTGGATCGATACGGAACAGGGTGGCGCCCTCTTTTACGTCGCTTCCCTCGGCAAACATGCGCTTCTCGATCACCCCATCGACGCGAGCCCTCACTTGCGCTGTACGCGTTGCCTGCAAACGACCTGGCAGATCCTTGGTCATTGTGGCGCGAGCGGCTGCGACGGTCACCACATCCACTTCGGCCGGAGGCGGTGTCCCGCCGGCAGCAGCCTGTTGCTTCTGGCCATCAGCTCCGCAGGAAGCAAGGACAATGGGCAGCAGAAGCGCTGCAAGCAGGCGAAGGTGGGATTGATCCATACTGTTTCTCCGTAAGACTTGGAATCAATGAACGGGGGTATACGCCCTCAAAAAGGTATCGACAATCTGCGCCCCCTTGCTTTGATCCAATTCGCGCAGGGGATCGGCAACGCCAAGAAGGCAGCGGATTCGCTCCGTGGTGGTCAACATGCCCAGCAGCAACTCGGCGGCAAGGACAGAATCGTCCCGGCGCAATCGTCCGGCGCGCATGTTCTGATCAAGAAACATGGATAGCTGGCGCAATGTCTGGCCGGGGCCAACGGCATAAAGAGCCCTTGCCAATGCGGGAAAGCGTTGGGATTCCGCGCTCAAGGTACGAAATATGGCGATCCCGGCCAAAGACAAAGTTGCTGCGCGATAGGCGTTGGCGAACTGAATCAGGCTGGTGCGCAAGTCGCTCGCGTTGCTGTCGAGGGCCACCAGGATGCCATGAGTGGCGTTTCGAACGACCTCGCCAAACAATGCCTCCTTGCCGGTGAAGTGATTGTAGAGCGTCTGCTTGGCAACCTTGGCCCGGGCGGCAATGCCATCCATGCTTGCGCCATAGCCGTCGGTAAGGAACATGTCTGCGGCGGCACGAAGTAAGCGCTCACGGGTGTCGCTGGGATTTACTTCCGAACGGGCACTCATATGGGGCTCGACGGCAACAAATAGACTGCGTAGTCTAGTGGACTTTAAAACAGAATGCAAAATGCTTGTTGTCTTGTCCCCAAAACCAAAGGGCAGCCGAAGCTGCCCTTACAAAAAGATCCCGCTTGGTCCTCAGTGGGAACCTTTGCGCAATTTCTGGATGGCGGAAAGTTGCGCGATGGCTTCCGCCAGTTCCGCTTGGGCACGCGCGTAGTCGAGTTCGGAGCTCCGGCTGGCCATGGCTTCTTCGGCCTTCTTCTTGGCGTCCAGCGCCTTGGCCTCATCCAGGTCCTTGCCGCGAATCGCGGTATCGGCGAGCACCGTCACCCGATTCGGTTGCACTTCAAGCATGCCGCCAGCGACAAAGAACAGTTCCTCGGCATCCTGGTCGGGCAATTTGACCCGCACGGCGCCTGGTTTGATCCGCGTCATCAATGGCATGTGGCCGGGCAGAATACCCAGTTCACCGGCTTCGCCGGGCAACGCGACGAATTCGGCCAGACCCGAGAAGATCATCTCCTCGGCACTGACGACATCGACATGTATGGTCATGGCCATGCTATTACCTCACTAACTGCAGGATCGATGAGTTCTTCGTCGTCAATCGTGACGAATTACTGCAACGTTTTGGCTTTCTCGAAGGCCTCGTCAATGGCGCCGACCATGTAGAAAGCCTGCTCCGGCAGCTGATCGCATTCGCCGTTGACGATCATCTTGAAACCGCGGATGGTCTCCTTGAGCGGCACATACTTGCCCGGAGAGCCGGTGAATACTTCGGCGACGAAGAACGGCTGCGACAGGAAGCGCTGGATTTTCCGGGCGCGGCTGACCACCAGCTTGTCTTCCGGTGCCAGCTCATCCATACCGAGAATCGCGATGATGTCGCGCAGTTCCTTATAGCGCTGGAGAGTCTGCTGGACTGCCCGCGTGGTGCTGTAATGCTCCTCGCCGATCACGTTCGGGTCGATCTGACGCGACGTGGAGTCGAGGGGGTCGACTGCGGGATAGATACCCAGCGAGGCGATGTCGCGGCTCAACACGACGGTGGCATCGAGGTGGCCGAAGGTGGTCGCCGGGCTGGGGTCGGTCAGGTCGTCGGCGGGCACGTATACGGCCTGGATCGAGGTGATCGAACCGACCTTGGTGGAAGTGATGCGCTCCTGGAGGCGGCCCATCTCCTCGGCCAGCGTCGGCTGGTAACCGACCGCCGACGGCATGCGCCCGAGCAGCGCGGACACTTCGGTACCGGCCAGCGTGAAGCGGTAAATGTTGTCCACGAAAAACAGCACGTCGCGGCCTTCGTCGCGGAACGCCTCGGCCATGGTCAGACCCGTCAAGGCGACACGCAGGCGGTTGCCGGGCGGCTCGTTCATCTGGCCATAGACCAGGGCGACTTTGTCGAGAACGTTGGAGTCCTTCATCTCGTGGTAGAAGTCGTTGCCCTCGCGAGTGCGTTCGCCGACGCCTGCGAAAACCGAGTAACCGCTGTGCTCGATGGCGATGTTGCGGATCAGTTCCATCATGTTCACGGTCTTGCCCACCCCCGCGCCGCCGAACAGGCCGACTTTGCCGCCCTTGGCAAACGGACACACCAGGTCGATCACCTTGATGCCGGTCTCGAGCAGTTCATTGGTGGCCGACAGTTCGTCGAACTTCGGCGCCTTCTGGTGAATCGAGCGGCGCACATCGGTAGCGATCGGCCCCTGCTCATCGATCGGGCGGCCGAGTACGTCCATGATGCGGCCCAACGTCGCTGTTCCAGCCGGCACCGAAATAGGCTTACCGGTGTTTTGAACCATCATGCCACGGCGCAATCCGTCCGAAGAACCCAGCGCAATGGTGCGTACCACGCCATCGCCCAACTGCTGCTGGACTTCCAAGGTCAGCTCGGTACCCGTCATGGAAGGGCATCATAGACTCTCGGCATATGGCTGCGCTCGAACTGGACGTCCACCACCGCGCCAATGCACTGAACGATTTCACCTTGACTCATCGTCATTCCCCAAACAATAAATTCGTTAAACGGCGGCCGCGCCGCCGACAATTTCTGCAAGTTCCTTGGTGATCGCAGCCTGGCGGGTCTTGTTGTAGACCAGTTGCAGCTCATTGATCACGCTTCCGGCGTTGTCTGACGCCGCCTTCATCGCCACCATTCGTGCCGATTGCTCGGAAGCCATGTTCTCCGCCACTGCCTGATATACCAAAGCCTCTACATAGCGCACCAGCAATTCGTCCACCACGGCCTTCGAGTCGGGCTCGTACAGGTAGTCCCAGCTATGGGCCTGGTCGTCGCGGAGTTTCTCGCCGCTGAGGGGCAACAACTGCTCCATCACCGGTTCCTGCTTCATGGTATTCACAAAACGCGTATACACGATAGAGACCGTGTCCAACTCGCCGTTCTGGAAGGAATCGAGGATCACCTTGACCGGCCCGATCAATTTCTCCAGGTGCGGCGTGTCGCCCAAACCCGTTACCTTCGACACGACTTTCGCGCCGAGGCGCTGCATGAAGCCGAGTCCTTTGTTGCCGATGCAGGCGACGCGGACGTCACTGACACCGGCTGCTTCCCATTCCTTGAAGCGGTTCAGCGCCAAACGCAACACGTTGGTGTTCAGGCCGCCGCACAGTCCCTTGTCGGTCGTCACGACAATCATGCCGGCACGCTTGATGTCGGCAATCTTGGCAAGAAACGGGTGGTGGTACTCCGAGTTGGCCTGTGCCAGATTCGCAGCAATGCGCCTGACCTTGTCGCCGTAAGGACGGGCCGCCTTCATGCGCTCCTGTGCCTTGCGCATCTTGGAGGCCGCGACCATCTCCATGGCCTTGGTGATCTTGCGCGTATTCTGGACGCTCTTGATCTTGGTTCGAATTTCCTTGCCGCTAGCCATGGTCAGCTCCCGAAAGTCCGCCTAGGCCCAAGTCTTCTTGAAAGCCTCGATCGCCGACTTGAGAGCCTTCTCACCGTCAGCGTCGAGATCCTTGGCAGTTTCGATCTTGGTTACCAGGCCCGCGTGGTTCTGTTTCAGGTATCCCATCAACCCGGCTTCGAAGCCCAGCACGCGCGTCATCTCGATATCGTCGTAATAGCCATTGTTGACTGTGAAAAGTGTAACGGCCATTTCCGAGACTTTCATCGGCGAATACTGCGGCTGCTTCATCAATTCGGTGACCAGGCGGCCACGTTCAAGCTGCTTGCGCGTCGATTCGTCGAGATCCGAGGCGAACTGGGCGAAAGCGGCAAGCTCACGGTACTGGGCAAGCGCCAGGCGCACGCCGCCACCGAGTTTCTTGATGACCTTGGTCTGGGCGGCGCCACCGACTCGTGACACCGAGATACCGGCGTTGATGGCGGGGCGAATACCCGCGTTGAACAAGTCCGACTCGAGAAAGATCTGCCCGTCGGTAATCGAGATCACGTTGGTCGGCACGAAGGCGGTCACGTCGCCGGCCTGGGTCTCGATGACCGGCAGGGCAGTCAGGGATCCGGTCTTGCCCTTGACTTCGCCATTGGTGAACTTCTCCACCCAGGCTTCGCTGACGCGCGCGGCGCGCTCCAGCAGGCGGCTGTGCAGATAGAACACGTCGCCGGGATAGGCTTCGCGGCCCGGCGGGCGACGCAGCAGCAGCGACACCTGACGATAGGCCCACGCCTGCTTGGTCAGGTCGTCATAAATGATCAGGGCGTCCATGCCGCGGTCGCGGAAGTATTCGCCCATGGTGCAGCCGGAATACGGCGCCAGGAATTGTAGCGCGGCCGATTCGGACGCCGAGGCCGCGACGATGATGGTGTATTCCATCGCGCCGGCTTCGGTCAGCTTGCGCACCACGTTGGCGATGGTCGAGGCCTTCTGCCCGATTGCCACGTAGATGCAAAACATGTTCTCGCCGCGCTGGTTGATGATCGCATCGACTGCCACCGCCGTCTTCCCGGTCTGGCGGTCGCCGATGATCAGTTCGCGCTGGCCGCGGCCGATCGGCACCATCGAGTCGATTGACTTAAGTCCGGTCTGCACCGGCTGAGACACCGACTTGCGCCAGATCACGCCGGGCGCAACTTTTTCGATCTTGTCGGTCAACTTGGCATTGATCGGTCCCTTCCCGTCGATCGGCTCGCCCAGGGCGTTGACCACGCGGCCGAGGAGTTCGGGTCCGATCGGCACTTCCAGAATACGGCCGGTGCACTTGACCGTATCGCCTTCGGAGATGTGTTCATACTCGCCCATGATCACGGCGCCGACCGAATCGCGCTCCAGGTTGAGCGCCAGGCCGAAGGTATTGCCGGGAAACTCCAGCATTTCGCCCTGCATCGCATCGGCCAATCCATGCACCCGGCAGATGCCGTCGGTAACCGAAACTACCGTGCCCTCAGTGCGCGAGGTGGCAGCAAGATCCATCTTCTGGATGCGACTCTTGATCAGATCGCTGATTTCAGAAGGATTGAGGTTCATTTGAATACTCCTAGTTCTGTAGCGCTACGCTCATTGCGGCAAGTTTGCCGCGCACCGAGGCATCGATCACTTGATCGCCAACCGCGATTCGGGCACCGCCGATCAACTCCGGATCGACAGTGACCGTCGCCTGAATCTTGCACTTGAAACGCTGTTCCAGATCGCCCACCAATTGCTTCAGACTCGCCCCATCGAGTGGGAAGGCCGAGGTAATCAGCGCATCCTTGACCCCATCGTGAGCATTCTTCAGCTCAAGATACAGCTCGCAAATCTCCGGGACGACAGGCAAGCGCCGATTCTCCACCAGCAGTTGCGCGAAGCTCTTCTGGTCGGCTGTCAGATCGCCGCCGACAGCCTCAAGGAACATCTGCGCCAGGGCGGAGGCCGGGAAGCGTGGATTGCCGATGCACTCCCGCATGTCCGGATTGGCGGCGACATCTGCCATGCGCCCCAGAACCTCGGACCATTCCGTCAGCGTATTGCTGGACAAAGCCAATTGATAGGTTGCTTCGGCATATGGCCGCGCGATGGTGACGTTTTCCGCCATGGTTTCTCAGAGCTCCGCTTTCAAGCTGGCGAGCAGCTCGCTGTGAACCTGAGCATTCACCTCACGACGCAGGATCTTCTCCGCACCGGCGACGGCCAGCAGGGCCACCTGGTCGCGCAGGTTTTCCTTGGCGCGCTGGGCTGCAACCGTCGCCTCGCCTTCGGCGGCGACGCGGGCCAGACCGATGATCTTGGTGGCTTCGGCACGCGCTTCTTCAATGATATGAGCCGCCTGGCGCTCGGCGCCACCGATCATCTCGGTTGATTTCTCGCGGGCTTCGCGCAAGGTATCGGTCGAGCGGGCCTGGGCCAGTTCGAGATCCTGTTTGCTGCGCTCAGCCGCGGCGAGGCCTTCCTCGATCTTCTTCTGGCGTTCGGTGATGGCCGTCAGCATCGGCGGCCAGACAAATTTCACCGTAAACCAGATAAATACCGCGAACGCTATCGCCTGGGAGATCAGGGTCAAATTGATGTTCATGGCTACTCCCTAGCCGGAATCAGTTGAGAGACGCCGATCAATGCGCGGCTTGAACTACGGCGAGCAGCGGGTTGCCGAACGCGAACAGCATGGCAAGGCCGACGCCGATAATGAAGGACGCGTCGATCAGGCCGAGCAGCAGGAACACCTTGGCCTGTAGTGCGTTCATGAGTTCTGGCTGGCGTGCGGCGGCTTCCAGGAAGCGCGAGCACATGATGCCCACGCCGATACAGGCGCCGGCGGCGCCCAAGCCAATGATGAGGCCGATGCCTACACCGGTATAGGCTTGGATCATAGCCAGATATTGGAGTTTGTCCATTTGCGTTCCTTTCGAACTTGCGGGTGGTTAAGAGACGATTGACGGGATTGAAAACTTCTAGTGGCTTTCGTGCGCCATCGAGATATAGACGATGGTTAACATCATGAAAATGAAGGCTTGCAGGGCTACGATCAAAATGTGGAAGATCGACCAGCCGACACCCAGGATCGCGCCGAATATGACGCCGGTGACACCGGTGGCGGCCCACATCCCAAGCAGCATGAAGATGATTTCACCGGCGTACATGTTGCCGTACAGCCGCAAGGCATGGGAAAGCGGCTTCGAAACATATTCAACCAGGTTGAATAGCAGATTGAAAACCCAGAGGAGCGGGTTGGAGCCGAACGGCGAGCAGAACAATTCGTGTATCCAGCCTCCCAGACCCTTCACCTTGATGCTGAAGAAGATCATCAACAGCCAGACTGACAGCGCCAGCGCGAATGTGGTGTTGATATCGGCGGTGGGCACTCCTCGCCAGTAGGTCTGGCCCAGAACCTGGTGGTAAAACACCGACATGATGTCGATGGGCAGAAAATCCATCGCGTTCATCAGCAGGACCCAAACGAACACTGTCAGCGCCAGGGGAGCGACAAACGTATGGCGCTCACCGTGGAAAATTGCCTTGGCCTGGTCGTCGACAAACTCGATGGCCAGTTCCACGAATGCCTGCTTCTTGCTGGGGACGCCCGAGGTCGCCCCGCGCACTACCCACCAGATGAATCCGAAGCCGATCACACCCAGCACCACCGCGGTAAGCAGAGAATCAAGATTCAGTGCCCAAAACGCGCCGTCCCCGACCGGTTTGGTAAGGAAAGTCAGATGGTGATTGATGTATGAGGTTGGGGTCAGTGTTTCGGTCGACATTTTATTTGCCTGCTTCCAGCCGCGCTGGGTTGGGAAGAAAAACTGCCATCGAAAAGATCACTACCGCGACTATGAATGTACCAATGAATCCGGTCAGCACCACGTCTTTGTAGGTTGCCAACACCAGCCAAAGCAAGATCACGATGACCAGCACTTTCGCGCCCTCGGCCTTCAGGATACGCGTCAACCCTTCCCAGGCCATCCCTGGATGCGGGGATCGTTGGGTCGCTTGCGGGCGCGCCAGATAGGCAAAGACCCCACCCCCCGCAATCGCCACCGAACCTCCCAATAGCGCGGAAATCGCGCCATGTATTCCACCGAGCCATGCGCCAATTGCAGCCAGCAATAGGGTCGTTACTACTTGCCAGCTCAGTACAACGCGTAGCGGTTTCCTGGAATCAAGCATAACCTGCTGTAATTAAGTTGCTTTCTAGGCGGCGCTAAAGTGCCTAAGGCGTAGCGCGCTGCACAAAACTTGTGAATTGTAATCGCACTGGATTATTTGAGTCAATCATAAATTCGTCAAATGGGTCAGTCTGAGGCAAGGAATCCCTTTGCCGATCTGACAAAATTGCGCTCGGCGATCAACGAATTCGTTCAAGTATCCCCTCGAGTTGTTCGAGACTGCTGAACCTGATGGTGAGGGTACCTATTCCCTTCTTGTTGGCAACCACCTTGATGGGCGCACCGATCTTGTCGGCAAGCTCCTCTTCCAGCCGCATCAGGTCGCGGTCCGCCGCATGAACCGGAACCCGGTTTTCCGGCGGATTCAACTCCTTTTGGACCATTTTTTCGGTTTCGCGAACCGACAGGCCTCGATGCACCACCTGAACCGCTAACCGGGCCTGGTCGTGTTTGGCCAAGGGGAGCAATGCGCGGGCATGGCCCATGTCCAGTTCGCCCGAGAACAGGCACTCCTGCACAGGCTTGGCCAAGTGCAGCAGGCGCAGCAGGTTGCTGGCTGCCGGCCGGGAACGACCGACGGCATCCGCCGCCTCCTGGTGGGTCATGGAAAATTCGTCTATCAGGCGCTGAATACCGGCTGCCTCTTCCAGCGGATTCAGATTCTCCCGCTGAATATTCTCGATCAGCGACATCGCCAATGCCGCTTCGTCGGGGATATCCCGCACCAAAGCCGGGACTTCACTCATTCCCGCCAGCTGCGCCGCCCGCCAGCGCCGTTCGCCGGCGATGATCTCGTATTTTCCCTCACCCAGCGGCCGTACCAGTATCGGTTGCATGACGCCTTGAAGCTTGATCGACGCCGCCAGTTCATTGAGAGAATCCTGGTCCATGCGGGTTCTCGGCTGGTACTTTCCCGGCTGCAAGGCGGTCACATGCAAGGTATCCTGGCGCGTGGACTCCGGACCGGTATTGGCATCGAGCAGCGCGCCAAGACCGCGGCCAAGGCCTTTTTGCTTCACTTGCTTGGGTGGGTTCATGAAGATATTGTCCCTCTAAATCGTCTTGACACGTTCGATCATCTCGCTGGCAAAAGCCTGATACGCCTGCGCGCCTTTGGCCGTCTTGTCGAACAGAACCCCGGGGATACCGTAACTGGGGGCTTCGGCAAGACGAATGTTGCGGGGTACGATAGTCTTGAAGACCTTGTCGCCAAAATGCTGTTCCAACTCGGCCGATACCTGATGGCCGAGGGTTGCGCGGGTATCGAACATGACCCGTAACAGGCCGATGATTTTCAGGTCGCGGTTGAGGTTGGCATGCACCTTCTTGATGGTGTTCACCAGGTCAGACAGCCCTTCCAGGGCGTAATACTCACACTGCATGGGTATCACCACGCCATGAGCGGCGCACAGCCCGTTCAGCGTCAGCAACGAAAGGGACGGCGGGCAATCGATCAGGACGAAATCATAATCGGCGTCATGTGACGCGAGCGCTTCCTTCAAGCGCATTTCACGCCGCTCCAACTCGACCATTTCGACTTCTGCCCCGGCCAGATCTCGATTTGCCGGAAGGATATCGAATTTGCCGGTAGGGGAAGCCGTCCTTGCTTCGACCAGACTGGCGAGACCGAGCAATACTTGATAGACCGATTTTTCCAGGCCACGCTTATCCACGCCCGACCCCATGGTGGCGTTTCCCTGCGGATCGAGATCCACCAGCAGCGTACGTTGCCCGCTGGCGGCGAGAGCCGCAGCAAGATTGACCGTAGTGGTGGTCTTGCCGACCCCGCCTTTTTGATTGGCTATGGCGAAAATATGCATTTTAAGTACCTGTTACGACTTTCCAATGACAATGAGATCCCGCTCGGCTTTGAGTTCCGGTACCACCAGCGGGACGCTTTCTAGCATTTTCCATCCCGGTGGCAACTGCTGTATCTCCTCCTCCGGATAGACGCCCTTCATGGCCAGCAGGTAGCCTGTCGGCGCCAGCAAGTGCCCAGCCAGTTGCACGAAATCGGCAAGACTGGAAAAGGCCCGAGAGATCACCACGTCAAAGTGTGTCTTCGGCTTGAATGACTCCACTCGGCCGCAGTGTATGCTCACATTGTTCAGTTCGAGCTCGATTTTCGCCTGTTGCAGGAAGCTGGCTTTCTTGTGGCTAGCCTCGATCAGTTCGACTTTGAGTTGCGGCCGGGCGATTGCCAGGGGGATACCGGGCAGACCACCGCCGCTACCCACATCGGCAAGCGTGCCCAGGACGTTCGAAGTTGCGTCGAGATAGGCCAACACGGCCAGGGAATCGAGCAAGTGCCTGCTGACCATGGCATTCTCGTCGCGCACCGCAGTCAGATTGTAGACACGATTCCACTTGGCCAAGAGGCCAAGATAGGTGACGAACTTTTCCTCCGAGCCGGTCGCCAGACCTATGCCCAGTTGTTGGATTCCGTCGTGGATCTGTTCGGCGACTGTCAGGCTCATGCGCGGCGTTTCTGGTAAAGCGAATGACGCTTCAAATGGACCAATAACAGGGAGATCGCCGCGGGCGTTACCCCTTGAATGCGCGTGGCTTGACCTAGGGTTTCGGGCTGTTGCTGGCTGAGCTTTTGCCTTACCTCGATCGATAGCCCGGGGACAGCGGCATAATCGAAACCAATCGGCAGACGTAGCATCTCGTAACTTTCACTCTTTGCCACTTCCTCCTGCTGACGGTCGATGTAGCCTTGATACTTGGCTTGAATTTCTATTTGTTCGATGACTTGCGGGTCCATATCGAGGGCACCCGCCTGTTGATCGCCGACCAATGATTGCAATGCCGTATAGCTGACCTGCGGACGGCGCAAGAGATCCAGCAAACGATATTCCCTTTCCAGAGGTTGGCCGAAGACACGCAACGCGTCGTCGCTATTGATGGCCTTCGGGTTGATCCAGCTGGACTTCAAGCGTTCGGTCTCTGCATCAATGGCATCGCGCTTGCGGCTGAAGGCCTCCCACCGGATATCGTCGACCAGTCCCAGTTCACGACCAATTTCGGTCAGGCGCAAATCGGCATTGTCTTCACGAAGGCTCAGCCGGTATTCGGCTCGGCTGGTAAACATCCGATAAGGCTCTGACACACCTTGAGTAATCAGGTCATCCACCAATACCCCAAGGTAAGCCTGATCACGTCGCGGACACCAAGGAGACCTGCCCTGGACCTGCAATGCCGCATTGATGCCGGCCAGTAACCCCTGCGCCGCGGCCTCCTCATAGCCGGTTGTGCCATTGATTTGGCCGGCAAAAAACAGGCCGGCGACAGCCTTGGTCTCAAGCGACGACTTGAGTCCGCGCGGATCGAAATAGTCATATTCGATGGCATAACCGGGTCTCAGGATATGGGCATTTTCGAGCCCGTGCATGCTGCGGACCAACGCCAGTTGCACATCGAAAGGCAGGCTGGTGGAGATTCCCTGTGGATAGACCTCATGGGTATCCAGGCCTTCCGGCTCAAGAAAGATCTGATGGCTGTCCTTGCCGGCAAAGCGATGAATTTTGTCTTCGATCGACGGACAGTAACGCGGACCAACGCCTTCAATCACTCCAGTAAACATCGGGGAACGGTCGAGCCCGTTGCGGATGATGTCATGAGTATGGACATTGGTATGCGTAATCCAGCAAGGCACTTGCCGGGGGTGTTGTCCGCGGTTGCCGAGAAATGAAAACACCGGAGCGGGATCATCGCCGGGCTGAATCCTCAACAACGAATAGTCGATGCTGCGGCCATCCAGGCGAGGGGGCGTCCCGGTCTTGAGACGGCCGACCGGCAGCTTTAGTTCGCGCAAGCGGTGCGCCAAGGAGAGGGAAGGCGGATCGCCGGCGCGGCCGGCCTGATAGTTCGTCAATCCGACATGAACCAAGCCGCCGAGAAAAGTCCCCGCGGTCAACACTACGGTCGTCGCTGCGAAACGAACCCCAAGCTGGGTGACAACTCCGGTGACCCGGTCGCCCTCAAGCGTCAAGTCATCGGCGGCCTGCTGGAATACAGTCAGGTTGGGCTGGTTTTCGAGCCGGCGGCGGATAGCCGCCTTGTACAGAATTCGGTCGACTTGGGCGCGGGTTGCGCGGACTGCCGGACCTTTGCTGGAATTCAGGATGCGGAACTGGATCCCCGCCTCGTCAGCGGCAGCGGCCATGGCACCGCCCAGCGCGTCGACTTCCTTCACCAAATGGCCTTTACCTATGCCTCCGATGGACGGATTGCACGACATCTGGCCCAGGGTTTCGATGTTGTGTGTCAGCAACAGTGTGCTCGCCCCGGCACGGGCGGCGGCAAGCGCCGCCTCGGTACCGGCATGGCCGCCGCCAATAACGATGACATCGAAGCGGGTAGGAAACAGCATTTGGCCACGACAAGTAAAAAGAGGCGCAATCATACCCTTGTGCTTCGGAAAACTGAATTGTTTCACGTGAAACTGGGGTGCGTTCACGCGGACGCACCCCAGTTTCACGTGAAACAATGGTCACTTCTTGCCGCCGAGACCCAGATAACTTTCGATCACCTTTTGATTGTCTGCCAATTCCGCCGCCGGCCCTTCGAGGGCAATTTCGCCGGTTTCGAGAACATAGGCATAGTCCGCGACCTGGAGCGCGGCACGGGCATTCTGTTCGACCAGAAGGATGGAAACGCCGCTCTTCTTCAAATCGGCAATGATCCGGAATATTTCCCGCACTATCAAAGGTGCCAGGCCGAGGCTGGGTTCATCCAGCAGCAACAACCGGGGTTTGGCCATTAAGGCCCGGCCTACTGCCAGCATTTGCCGCTCTCCACCCGATAGCGTGGCAGCCTGTTGGTCGTGGCGCTCCTTCAAGCGAGGAAATATCTGATAAACCTGTTCCATGGTTTGACGCTGGTCGCGGTGGCCCAGGCGATGGCGCATGAAAGCCCCCAGCAACAGATTGTCCTCGACGCTCATCTCGCCGAATAGTTCGCGCTTTTCCGGCACCAGATTCATGCCTCGCGCCACCATCTTTTCGACTTCGATTTCCGCCAGCGATTCGCCGAAAAATTTCACTTCCCCGCGACTCCGCCCCAGCAAGCCCATGATGGCCCCAAGCATGGTGGTCTTGCCCGCGCCATTCGGGCCGATCACGGTGACGATCTGGCCCGGCTCAACCCTGATCCCGACTTGGTGCAGCGCCTCGACCTTGCCGTAGGAAACGCACAGGTCGTCGACCTCGAGTACCGCGGGTGCTCCGCCAGGCGGCGGTATCGATGCGCCGTTCATGCCACTCCCCCGAGATAGGCTTCCAGTACCACGGGATCTTGCCGCACCTGCTCCGGCAAGCCTTCGGCGATTTTCTCGCCGAACTCCATCACCACCACACGATCCGCCAGCCCCATGACGAATTCGACATCATGCTCCACCAGCAGGATACCCATCCCCTCGGCACGCAATCGTCGCAGCAGCTCCGCGAGTGCCTGCTTCTCCAGATAACGCAATCCCGCAGCCGGCTCATCCAGCAGCAGCAGGCTGGGGTCGGCCGCCAATGCCCGCGCTATCTCCAGAATTCGCTGTTGGCCCAGGGCCAGGCTGCCTGCCTGGTCGAACATGTGCCCCTTGAGGCCGACACGCTCGATCTGCCTGGCCGCCTCCGCCATCAAGCGCCGTTCCTCGGCACGGTCCAGATGCAGCAATGCGGGGATCACCCCTTTCTTGCCGCGCAAGTGAGCGCCAATGGCGACGTTTTCCAATACGCTCATGGTCGGCAATAGACGCACATGCTGAAAAGTCCTGCTCATGCCGCGGCGGGCAATGTCACGCGAATTCAGTTGATCGACCCGCTCACCCAGAAAATGGATTTCCCCCGAACTAACCGGGTCCACTCCCGAAATGCAGTTGAACATCGTGCTCTTTCCCGCCCCATTGGGTCCAATCAGCGCGAGCACCTCGCCCGCCTGCACCGACAGCTTCATGTTGTTGCAGGCCACCAGACCGCCAAATTTCTTTACGACATCCCTGACCTCCAGTAACCGGGTGCCAACTTGCGGGGGCGCCTTCTTTGCGAGCGGTTCAGCCTGCGGCACTGCCGCAACTTGACCGCTTTCGCCGTTGATCGAAACAAGCCGGACCAATATCGGCCACAGTCCGTCGCGAGCACGTTGCAACATCACTATCATCATCAAACCGAAGACGATCATTTCAAAGTTCCCGCTGCTACCGAATAGTTTCGGTAGCAAATCCTGGAGCCATTGCTTGAGGATGGTAATGACACCGGCGCCGAGCAGCGCACCCCAAACGTGAGCGGCTCCCCCCAGTACCGCCATAAACAGGTATTCGATGCCGATGTGCAATCCAAACGGCGTCGGATTGACGAAGCGCTGTAGATGGGCATAAAGCCAACCGGATAGACAGGCATACAACGCGGCAATCAGGAAGATCACAGTCTTCGAGCGTGCCGTATCCACACCCATAGCCTCGGCCATCAGCGATCCCCCCTTGAGGGCGCGGATCGCCCGACCCTCGCGTGAATCAAGGAGATTCTGCGTCAGCCAGACCGCCAGCAGCAATAACACCCAAATGAGGTAATAGAATTCACGGCCGAACTTCACTTCGAGCCCAAATACCGACAGTGAAGGTATTCCGGTGATGCCGGTGTGTCCGCCGAGTTGTTCGATATTGCCGAACAAAAAGTACAGGCTGATGCCCCACGCAATCGTCCCCAGGGGCAAATAATGACCCGAGAGACGGAGCGTCAGGGCCCCTAGAACAAAGGCTACCACCGCAGTAAGCGCTAACCCAGCGATTAGCGCCAGCCAGGGCGAAGCACCAAACATCGCCAGCCACCCGGGCAAATCACTCGTCGTGGTCAGATAGGCAGTTGTGTAGGCGCCGAGACCGACAAACGCCGCCTGACCGAACGACGTCAACCCGCCGACGCCGGTGAGCAATACCAGGCCGAGTGCCACTATCGCGTACAGGCCGATATAGTTGAGCAACGTCACATAAAACTCCGGCAACAGCGCCGGAACCAGTGCCAGCACAACCAGAAAGCCGGCGAGGATGACGGTCTGGCGCCTCATCATTCTTCCTCCTCGACGTGATGAGTCGTCAAAGAGCGCCACACCAGCACCGGAATGATCAGGGTAAATACGATCACCTCCTTGAACGCACTGGCCCAGAATGAGGAATATGACTCGAGCAGCCCGACCAGTATCGCCCCGGCGGCCGCAATCGGATAACTCGCCAGGCCGCCGACGATGGCGCCGACGAAGCCCTTCAAGCCGATCAAAAACCCTGTGTCATAATAAATCGTGGTGATCGGTGCGATCAGGATGCCGGAAAAAGCGCCGATCAAGGCCGCCAACAGAAACGACAGCTTGCCCGCCATGACCGTCGATATGCCCATCAACCGCGCCCCCACCCGATTGATGGCGGTGGCCCGCAAGGCCTTCCCATACAGAGTGCGATCAAAAAACAGATACAGGGCGACAATCAGCAACACGCTTGAAACCAGCACCCACAGCGTCTGACCGGTTACATGGATGCTGCCCAGTTCAAACGAGGCATCGCTGAAGGCTGGGGTACGCGAACCTTCGGCGCCGAAAAACAGCAAACCGAGACCCACCAGGGCCAGGTGCACCGCCACCGAAACTATCAGCAAAACCAGCACCGAGGCTTCGGCCAGCGGCTGGTAGGCTAGCCGGTAAATCATCGGCCCGAGCGGGACCACCAGCGCCAGCGACAACAATATCTGAACCACCATCGGCAACTCGGCCGGCTTGATCAAATATACGGCGGCGGCGGCGGCTAGCGGATAACCGAGATTCCACAGCAATATCCTCGGCAGGCGACGCAAAGCCCCGGCATGCAAGGCCAGGGCGCAATCGATCAGGGCTATGGCGAATCCCGCGCCAAGCAACAACCACAAGGTACCCGGCGTCTTGCCGGCCTGGAGGCTGGCCAGGGTCAAGGCGCCGAAGGCCACGAACTCTCCTTGCGGAATGTAGATGACGCGGGTCACCGCAAAAATCAACACCAACGCCAGCGCTAGCAATGCGTAGATGGCGCCGTTGGTGATTCCGTCCTGTCCTAACAGGAGCGCGATTTGCAAATCCATGCCGCAGGCTTTCAGAAAACCAAAGGCGCCCTGAAATAGCGAGGCGCCTTTGGGGGTCGATCAGTGAGTCAAGATATCAATCAGCGATTCTTTTTGGACATCACTGTTCAAGTTTCCACTTGCCATCCTTGATCTGGACCATGACGCGGGCACGTTGGTCGAAACCGAGATGGTCCTGCGGACTCATGTTGAATACGCCATGGGCACCGGCGAGTTCCTTGGTGGTTTCCAGCGCATCACGCAGCGCGGCACGGAACTCCTTGCTGCCGGGATTGCCTTTTTTCAAAGCGGCCGGAATGGCATTAGCCAGCAACAACCCCGCATCCCAGGCATGCGCGCCAAAGGTGGAAACACTGCCGGCACCGTAAGCGGCTTCGTATTTATGAACATAGGTTAAAGCGGACTTCTTCAACGGATTGCTGTCCGGCAATTGATCCGCCACCAAGACCGGCCCCGCCGGTAGTATCGTCCCCTCCACGCTCTTGCCGCCGACGCGCAGAAAGTCGTTGTTGGCCACACCGTGGGTTTGATAGATATGGCCCTTATAGCCTCGGTCCTTGAGAGTCGATTGCGGCAGCGCGGCTGGCGTTCCCGAGCCGGCGATCAAGACTGCCTCAGGGTTCGCCGACATCAGTTTGAGTACCTGCCCGGTCACCGAAGTATCGCTGCGGTTATACCGTTCATTGGCCACGACCTTGATCCCGCGGGCTTCGGCCGCCTTGGAGAACTCGCCCCACCAGCCTTCCCCGTAGGCGTCCGAGAAACCGATGAAGGCCACCGTCTTGATTCCTGCCTTGCTCATGTGCCCGATGATCGCTACCGCCATCTGGGCGTCGTTCTGCGGCGTCTTGAAGACCCAGCGGGTTTTGGGGCTCGCCGGATCGATAATCTTTGCCGAAGCGGACATCGAGATCATGGGCGTTTCCGCCTCCACAACCACGTCGATCATCGCCAGGGAGTTGGGAGTAATCGTCGATCCGAGTATGGCGTCGACCTTGTCCTCGCTGATGAGCTTCTTGGTGTTGGTGACCGCCTTGGTGGTATCCGAGGCATCGTCGAGAACGATATAGTTGATCTTCTGGCCGGCAATCGTGGTCGGCATCAGGGCAAAAGTATTCTTCTCCGGGATACCCAGCGACGCCGCCGGGCCGGTCGCCGATACCAGCACGCCCACGTTGATGTCGGCCCTTGCCAGGCTGGCAACCGCGGCCAACCCCAGCGCTAGAAACAAAGTCTTATTTTTCATGCATTCCTCCTGTGGATTACATTCTTAAATAGTAAAGACCATCGGTGAAACCGATTGAGGTCCCGAGCAGCGCTTCGAAAGATCAAACT